>DATAKO010000130.1:0-5226 GCA_036261575.1 Jatrophihabitans sp. | reverse complement strand
CGGACGCCGAGTCGGAGCTGGAACTGGAGCTAAAGGTCGGCTCGGCGCTGTCAGTGCTGGTGGCGGTGGGTGTGGCTCCGGGTGCACTCGAGACGGCCGTCGGCTCCGAGGTCTCAGCCGATCGAGCCGTTGTCGCGTGCGCGTGCCCGAACGGAGCGGGCACCGCGCCGGTGCTTGCGGCCAGGGCGACGATGCCACCTGATGCGGCGGCTGCAGCAGCGCCCAGCGTCAGGAGCTTCGCGGTGAGCAGTTTGGCCAGGGTCGTTTTGATCGTGGACTTTCTCCGGGGGTGAGGTGGCAGGCCGAGGCCGGTGGCGTGGAAGTGCGCGAGCGCGGTCTGCTCAGCTGCGAGCTCGGCCGCCGTCGGTGGGGACGAGGCAGCAGCCAGCAGCCGGGACAGCTCGCTGGGGGCGCCCTGAAAGTGGCCGTCGAGCAGCTTGCGTGCTGCTCGACGGCTCACGGTCACGTCTCGGCTGGTCTTCATATCGCTTGTTCAGCGTGGAGGGGCCCGAAAGTGTCACTCAGCGGCACTGAGGGTTGCTCGGTCGTCCGCGGCCTGCTGGCCGCCCCGAGCTGCTCCGCGAGATTGCGCAGGCCTCGGTAGCCGGCCGTGCGGACCGCTCCGGCGCGTTTGCCGAGAATCGCGCCGGCGGCCTTGGCATCCAGACCCATCACCACGCGCAGCAGCACCGCCTCGGCCTGGTCCGGCGGCAGCGTGCCGATCAAGGCCAGGGCCCGCCTGGTGGCGAGGGCTTCCAACGCTTGCTCGTCGGCGTGATCACGGTCGGCCCGGTCGGGCAACGCCTCCATCGGAACGGGTGCCACGGGACGGCGTCCCTGCGCGCGCACGTGATCGAGGGCGCGGTGCCGACCGATGGTCGTGAGCCAGCCCCGGAAGCCGTCGCCATCACCGCGAAAGGTGGGCAGATCACGCACCGCCTGGGCCCACGTCTCCGAAGCCAGGTCCTCGGCCTCACCGGCGCCGACCAACACGCTGAGGTAGCGCAGCAGCCTTGGCTGAAGGCAGCGGTAGACGATCCGAAACGCGTCTTGGTCGCCCGCGCACATCGCGGCGACGGCAGCAGCGAACTCGGCATCCGATGCCGCGTCTGCGGTGCCCGCAGCGGAATTGGCCCCGCCCGGCACGGGTGTGTGCACGGATTGCCCGTGCGCCGTCCGCCGGATGACCATCCGTTTCTCCGTTCCGCCAACTATTCAGCGTCGGCGAGCGCCCGTGTGTTACCTGGGCAGCCTGATCGGTGCTGGAGGTTCTGAGGCCTCAGCCGCCGGCGCGGGTCAGCGACCGGATCCTGCTGATCGCGTCGGACACCGCCTCGTTGAGTTCCTCCGTGGCGGCACGCTGCAACGTGGTCACCTCGCCGACGGCGCTGGTCGCATCCTCGATGCCGGTGATGCCGCTGCTCATGCCGTCCAGCGCGCCGGACATCGCGGCCGCCTGCTCTTCGATACGGCTGATCGTCTCGCTGATCTGCGTGGTGGACTGCGCGGTGGTGCGGGCCAGTTCCTTCACCTCGGCCGCGACCACGCTGAACCCGAGGCCCGCCTCGCCCGCCCGGGCCGCTTCGATGGTCGCGTTCAGGGCCAGCAGGTTGGTTTGCGCTGCGACCGAAGCGATCAGCTCGGAAACCTTGCGAACATGGCTGAGGCTGCCGTTGAGCTCCTGCACCACCTGGGTGGTACGCCCGGTCAGGTCTACGAAGCTGAGCGTCATCTGGCCGGCCACATCGACACGCTCGTCGATCACCCCGGCCGACGAGCGCACCTGGGCAGCTTGGGCGAGGACCCGGTCCAGTTCGGCGAGTACCGCCTCGGCGGTGTCCGACAGGTTACGTTCGGCCTCCGCGCGTACCGCGAGTTCTGCCTGTCGCCGTTCCTCGTCAGCGCGCACCGAGGCCGCTTCCTGCTCCCGGTGCTCGCGAGCCAGTTCCGCCTCGCGTTCGGAAAGTGTGTCGAGCATCTGGTCGATGGCCGCGGCCAGGCCGCCGATGTCACCGCCGGCGTCGGAGTGGATTCGCAACTGGCGGTCGCCGCTGTTCATGATCTGCTCGGTTGTCTCGCGCAGCGGGTGGATCCGGCGCCGTACCGCGCGACGGCTGACCAGGCTGGCCGCCGCCACCGCGAGCAGGGCGGCCAGGGCGGCCAGGATCAGCAGCTTCGATGACAGCGATCCGGCCGCCGCGTGGATGGGTCGGCTGAGCAGGGCCTCCAGCACGACCGGCTGGCCGGCCGCGGCGGCGGGAACGGAGACGTCGAGCGCGATCCGGCTCGAGCCGGCAAAGCTGGTTCCGACCTGCAACGAACCGAGCGTGCTGTCCAACGTGGACGGCCGCACGCCCGCGGTACGGGCCGCAGGTACCACGTGCAGGTCGAGCGAGAGCTGGTTCGACAGGGCGGCGAGCTTGCTCGAACTGAGCGCGGTGAGGAAGACGAGGCCGCCGGACGGGCCGGTGGTGCCGTCGCTGGCGAACGCGCCGAAGCCACAGAACAGGTAGGGCACCGTGCTGGTGGACAGCACGCCGCACTTGGCCGTACCGGACTTGCCGCCGGCGTCGTACAGGGAGTTCAGCGTGGCCGGGCTGGACAGCTCCGGCGGTACCGGCCGGTAGCCGGTGGCGTCGCCGGCCAGCCCACCGACGCGCAGCCGGCCGTCCGGACCGACGCCGAGCACAGCGTCCAGGCCGAAGGTGCTGCTCATCTGGTCCGGTGCGAAGTCGGAGACGAACGCCGTCTCGTTGCCGGTCTTGACATCCTGGTAGGAGTTGTCCCAGATGGAGTTGGTGTTGCCGTAGTTCTTCAGCAGCTTCACCTCGTAGTCCAAGGCGATCCGGACACCCTGAGCGTCCTGCTGCACCTGGGCGGTCTCCAGCCGGTCGAACGTGCTCGAGCTGAGCTGGTTGACGCCCCACGCGGCGGCCGGAGCTACCACGACGAGCGCCACCAGGGCACCAACGATGACCTTCCAGCGCTTACTCACGAGAACACCGTCGGCGTGACTCGGTCAAAGCTGAGCCAATCTAACGACTCGGGCGGGGAGCCTAAGGGTGCCGTGCGAGCGAGAGCGCTCCCCTCAACCGGTGCTGAGTTCACCCCCGTCACGGGGGCGCTCTCACCACCGGCTGGGAGAGCCGGCCGCTGGTTATCGAGTCCCGGCGCGGCCCCGTCGGAACGGTCGCGGTACCGGTCGTACAGTCTGTGCATCCCGTCACACTCTCCGGAGGTCGTCTGTGTTGCTCCTCAGATCGGTCCGCGCGTCCGCCCCTACCCGGCTGCGCGCGCTGCGACCCACCGTGGCCCGAGTCGCGGTGTTCCTTGCCTCGGCTGCCCTCGTCACCGCCGGCACGGTCGGCGTGGCCTCGGCCACGCCCGGTCACGGCCGTCCCGGTGCACCGGCGCCGAGCACCAGCGCCCTCGGGCCGAATGTCATCGTCTTCGACCCGAGCATGTCCACCACCGACATCCAGGCCAGGCTCGACGCCATCGCCAACCAGCAGCTGTCGAACCAGTTCGGTGACCAGCGCTATGCGTTGCTGTTCGCACCGGGCACGTACGGCAGCGCGGCGCAGCCACTGAACTTCCAGGTGGGCTTCTACACCGAGGTGGCCGGGCTCGGCCAGAACCCCGACGACGTCACCATCAACGGATCGGTAGACGTCTACAACCAGGGTGATGGCACCGCGCTGGACAACTTCTGGCGCTCGCTGTCCAACCTGCACATCGTGGTCACCGGCCCGGGAGGCAACGGCAGCACCAACGGCTGCTACGCGAACACCGAGTTCTGGGCCGTGTCGCAGGCCGCGCCGATGCGCCGTGTGGACGTCACAGGACACACGACCTTCATGGACTACTGCACCGGACCGTCCTACGCCAGCGGCGGATTCGTGGCCGACACCTCCTTCGGTGCGGACACCCCGGTCAACGGCAGCCAGCAGCAGTTCTACGTGCGCAACAGTTCCATGGGCGGATGGAGCAACGGGGTCTGGAACCAGGTGTTCTCCGGCGACATCGGCGCCCCGGCGCAGAGCTTCGGTACCACCAATGCGGACGGTTCGGCCGCGCAGCCCTACACCACCCTGGCCAGCACGCCGGTGTCGCGGGAAAAGCCATACCTGTACCTCGATGGCAACGGCAGCTACCGGGTCTTCGTTCCGGCCTCACGGGCCAACTCGCAGGGCACCACCTGGCAGTCCGGTCAGACCGCCGGCCGCTCGCTGCCGCTGAGCAGCTTCTACGTGGCCCACCCGGGAGATTCCATCGCTCGGATCAATTCGGCATTGGCGCGCGGGCAGAACCTGCTGCTGACGCCTGGTATCTATCACACCGACCGGCCGATCGAGGTCAAGCGGGCCGATACCGTCGTCCTGGGGCTGGGACTGGCCACCATCGAGCCGGACGCGGGCAACGTCGCGATGACGACCGCCGACGTGACCGGCATCGACGTGGCCGGCATCATCTTCGACGCCGGAGCGAAGCGGTCCCCTGCGTTGTTGCAGGTCGGTGACGACCGGCACGGCCGCGGTGACGACCGGCACGGCAACCGGCACGGCGACCGCCCGGGTGAGCCGACCGCGCTGCAGGATGTGTTCTTCCGCATCGGCGGTGCCCACGTCGGGCGGGTGGTGTCGGCCCTGGTCGTCAACAGCGATCACGTGATTCTCGACGACATCTGGTCCTGGCGGGCCGACCACGGCCAGAGCCCGGCTGACGTCGGCTGGACCGTGAACACAGCCGACAACGGCGTCGTGATCAACGGCGACGACGTGCTGGCGACCGGTCTGTTCGCCGAGCACTACCAGAAGTACAACGTGATCTGGAACGGCGAGCGCGGCGAGACCATCTTCTTCCAGAACGAGATGCCCTACGACGCGCCCGACCAGGCGGCGTGGAGCCAGCACGGTGAACCCGGGTATCCGGGATATGCGGTCGCGCGTTCGGTGAAGACCCACGTCGCCTACGGCTTGGGCAGCTACATCTATACCAACGTCAATCCGTCGCTGCACTCGGCCAACGGATTCGAAGTGCCGAACACGCCCGGGGTCGTCATGCACGACATGGTCACGATCTCGCTCAATCACGCGGGCACGATCGATCACGTGATCAACGGCGTCGGCGCGCCGGTCACGCCGAGCTTCCAGGGTCCGAGCGATGTGCGCTTCTACTCCGACGGAACCAGCAGCTGATCGCGGCGACCTGGTGACAGCCGCGGCG
>DATAKO010000129.1:0-76435 GCA_036261575.1 Jatrophihabitans sp. | reverse complement strand
GTGGACGTCTCCGGCAGCGGGATCACCGCCGGCCCGCGCGCTCTGCTGCTTTCGGGAGCGGTCGGTGGCCTGCTGGCAACGGTGCCGCCAGACGAATTCTTACCGGCCGCGAACGACTACTTGACCCGTCAGCGCTGGTCGCTCGGCTTCGCCTCGGCGATCTACCTCCAGCTGAACCTGCGCACCGGGGAGTACAGCGTCCGGGCGGCCGGTCATCCGCCGGCGCTGCACTTCGCCCCGCAGCAGGCGCCGGTCTGGCAGAGCGTGCAGGCCAGCGGCACGGTGCTCGGGGTCTTGCCGGAGCTCACCGGCACGGCCGCCGGTGGCGTCATCCGCCCGGGCGACGCGCTGCTGCTCTACACCGACGGCGTCATCGAGGATCGGTCGAAGGACCTCGACGCCGGCACGTCGCGGCTGCGGGACAGCGTCGAGCAGTTGGCGCTGCACAACCACTGGGACGGTATGGCCGCTCGCCTCGTCGACCTGGTGCCCGCCCTGCAGGACGATGACCGGACCGTGGTCGTGATCCGACGTGCGCCGGTGCCCGCGGAGGCTGCCGGCAGCGCAACGCCGGTAGCGATGCCCGGGCACGGTCCGGCAAGCGCCAGCAGCCGTTAGCCAGCCCGCGGCCGGAGCCGCACCGTGCCGCCCCGGCCGGGATAGAGGGTCACGTTGCGTGGCTTGGGCGGCTCGGGCCGCCGGTGCACGGCTTCGATGTCGAAGCGCCGCAGCACCTCGCTCAGCACGACGGTGGATTCCAGCAATGAGAACCCGGCGCCCAGGCAGCGTCGGGTGCCGCCGCCGAACGGGATCCAGGTGCTGGCCGCCGGCTGCCGGTCGAGGAAGCGCTCCGGATCGAAGCGAGCCGGTGTGTCGTGGTGTCGTGGATCCAGCTGCACCAGCCCCACCGCGGGCATGGCCACGGCTCCTGCCGGCAGCAGGTAACCGCCGAGCTCGACCGGCTCGGTCAGCTGGCGCGCCACCTCGAAGATGATCGGGTGCAGCCGCAGCGTCTCCTTGGCGACGGCCTGCAGGTAGTCCTCATCGCCGGTATCGGCCGCCCGCTGAGCCCGGCGCTGCACGTCAGGATTGCGCGCGAGTTCGTGCAGGGACCAGGCCAGCGCGGTGGCCGTGGTCTCGTGCCCGGCCAGCAGCAGCGTGATCAGGTTGTCGCGAAGCTCGGCGTCGGTCAGGCCGCCGTCGCCGGCACGCAGCAGCCGCGACAGCACATCCGTGCGGGTTGCCACGTCTGCTGCGTGACGACGGCGGTCGATCTCGGCGTACAGCAGCCGGTCCAGTTGCCGGCACTGGTCGGCGAACCGCCGCCACGGACCGTAGCGGCGCAGTCGGGGGTAGAACCAGCCGATCATGATGAGCGGTGTGATGTGCACGATGTGCCGCACGATGGGTCGCAGCTCGGCCAGCCGGGCGTCGTCGGTGACGCCGAAGACCACGCGCATGATGATTTCGAGGGTGAGCGCCGAGGTGCGCTCGTGGCTGCGAAAGGCCACGTCGCGCGGCCAGTCGTGCACCTGCTCGGAGCTGATCCGTGCCATCAGGTCGCGGTAACCACGCACGGACGGCCCGTGGAAGGCGGGTAACAGCAGGCGCCGGATCCGCAGGTGCTCGGCCTCGTCCAGCAACAGCACCGAATGCGGTCCCATGACCGGGGCGAGAATGCCGTTGCCCTCGCCCGCATGGAAAACCTCGGTCGATCCACTGAACACCGCGCGAATGTCCTCGGGTCGGCTCACCAGCACCAGCCGGCGCCGGTGCGGGGCGATCCGCAGGGCGAAGGTGTCGCCGTAACGGCGCTGCAGCAGCGGCAGCCAGCGGTGCCGGTAGCGGCCGAAGAGCAAGCTCTGCGCGATCACCGGCAGCTTCGGCCCAGGAGGGTAGGACAACGCGCCGGCACGGTTACGGGTTTCGGGGAGGGTTCCGGTCATGCTCCCGCTCCTGCCGGTCGCGCCTGGGTCAGCCGCGCGCGCCGACGCGCCGGTAGCCGGACATCGTGCGCGCCGCGAGCCAGCCCGCCAGGGCGCGCACGCGGCCGGTCCGGCCGTACTGCCGATCACGCGGGTAGCGGTAGGCGATGACCAGGCACAGCAGCGCGATCGCGACGCCGGCCAGCACGTCAAGTACGTAGTGATTGCCGGTAGCGATGACCACCGACGCGGTGATCAGCGGGTAGCCGAGCCAGAGCCGGCTCAACCACGTGTTCTTGGTCAGCCGGTGGGCCACGACTGCCGTCCAGACGGCCCAGGCCAGGTGCAGGGACGGGAAGGCGCCGTACTGGTCAGCGGTCACGGGACCGCCGTGGCTGGTGCCGAACCCGGCCTGCGCGACAGCGTCGATGAAGCCGGCCCCGGGCAGGAAGCGGGGCGGAGCGGCCGGGAACAGGACGAAGAAGGCGAGCCCGAAGACATTGGTGAGGACAAGCGCGTTGCGCGCCCTGCGGTAACTGCCCGGCCGGCGCCAGTAGCACCAGACCAGCACCACCAGCGTGACCGTGATGTGGAAGAACTGGTACCAGTAGCTGGCCGCCAGCGAGACCACGTGGTGCAAGCTGGTCCACTGGTTCACACTGTGCTCGAGATCGATGTGCAGCCACCGCTCGGTGTGCAACAGATCCCATCCGTTGCGAACCGCCACCTTGGCACGCACTTGGGCATGGGCCCGGATGATGTCGTACACCCGCAGCAGCAGCAGCAGCACGACCAGCTCGCCGATGACCCACGGCCGCTTCACCCGCGCCGCCACCGCCTGGCCGGCCACAGCCGACGACGCGCAGAGGGCGGAAGCCATCGACGCAGGCCGGGTTAACAGCGGGTGACCCATAGTTGGTTGACGATATACGTCCGGGACGACAACGCGCCGGTCTGGCTCAGACGGACGTCAGGAAGGGCGGCCGCCGGTGGCTCCGTTGCGGCGACCAGCCGCCCGGCATAAGCACGTGGGCACGAGAGCGAGCGACGGGAATCGAACCCGCGTAATCAGTTTGGAAGACTGAGACTCTACCATTGAGCTACGCTCGCAAAGCCTGCAGATCCCGACGAATCGATCGTCGATACCGGCTGGCTGCCTCCACATCCTAGCGCGTGCGCGTGCTCGCTCTGCAGGCCCGTAGACTGGCCGCTGGCGGGTGTGCCGAGCCGGTGAAGCATGCGGTCGGAAGGCCTGCCGGCAGCAACTTTCGGGGTGTAGCGCAGCTTGGTAGCGCATCCGCTTTGGGAGCGGAGGGCCGCAGGTTCAAATCCTGTCACCCCGACGGGCTCTGTTCCGGAGCCAGCCAACGCACGATGGACCGTACCGCCTGGCCCCAGCCGATCTCGGATGAGCCAGTCAGCCGCAAGCCAGTCACCCGCAAGCCAGTCAACGAGAAGCAGGAGCAGCGAGCACACCGTGAAGAGCAGCGTCGAAACCTTGAGCCCGACCCGAGTCAAGCTCGCCGTCGAGGTGCCCTTCGATGAGCTGAAGTCCAGCCTGGACGAGGCGTACAAGGCCATCGTTGCCCAGGTCCGGGTGCCAGGCTTCCGTCCGGGCAAGGTGCCGGCCCGAATCATCGACCAGCGCGTCGGACGTGCAGCGGTGCTGGAAGAGGCGATCAACAAGGCGCTGCCCAAGGCCTACACCGACGCCGTCCGCGAGACCGGCGTCAAGGCGCTCGGCCAGCCCGAGATCGAGGTGACCCAGCTCGAGGACAACGATCACATCGCCTTCACCGCCGAGGTCGATGTGCGGCCGGAGATCACCGTGCCCGCCTACAGCGGCCTCGCCGTGACGGTGGATGACGCGGTGGTGAGCGACGCGGAGGTCGATGAGCAGTTCGAGGCGCTGCGGGCGCGTTTCGGCACGCTGAAGGGCGTGGACCGTGCTGTCGCGCACGGCGATTTCGTCAGCTTGGATCTGCTTGCCACGGTCGACGGCGTGGAGGTCGAGGGCGGCTCCGCCCAGGGCCTGTCCTACGAGGTCGGCTCCGGTGACCTGATCGAGGGACTGGACGACGCCATCGTGGGCAAGAGCGCAGGCGACACCGCCGAGTTCGACTCCGCCCTGTCCTACGGCGAGCACGCCGGCCAGCAGGCGCAGATCAAGGTGACGGTCAACTCGGTGAAGGAGCGGGAGTTGCCCGAGCCGGACGACGAGTTCGCCCAGCTGGCCTCGGAGTTCGACACCGTGGCCGAGCTGCGCGCCGACCTGCGCACCCGGCTGGACCGGGTCAAGGCGCTCGGCCAGGGGTCGCAGGCGCGGGACAAGGTGCTGGAGCTGCTGGTTGCCCAGACCGAGGTCCCGCTGCCCGACTCGGCCGTGCAGGCCGAGATCGACTGGCGCGAGCACGACGTGGTGCACCAGCTCGGACATGACGATGCCGCTTTCGAGCGCTACCTCGAGTCGGAGGGCAAGACGAAGGACGAGTTCACCGCCGAGCTCCGCGAGATCGCCGAGAAGTCGGTGAAGACCCAGTTCATCCTCGACACCATCGCCGACGCCGAGGCGGTGTCGGTGTCGGACGCCGAGCTGACCGAGTACATCGTCCGGCAGGCGCAGCGCTACGGCATGCAGCCGCAGGAATTCGCCGACCAGATCGTGCAGGCGGGAAACATCGGCGCGCTGGTCGCCGACGTCCGGCGTAACAAGGCGCTGGCCACCGTGTTGGAATCGGCCAGCGTGACCGACCAGTCCGGCAACAAGGTCGACCTGTCCGAGCTGGCTACCCCCGAGGGTCAGGCGGCGCTGGCCGAACTCGATGACGCCGCTGAGGAAGCCGCTGAGGAAGCCGCTGAGGAAGCCGACTTCGACTCCGCCGAGCAGGCCTGACACCACGGCGGCACCACGGCGCAGGCGATTCACGCCCTGAGCGAAACCGGGCGGGTCTGGGACTTCCAGACCCGCCCGGCCCGTTAATGTCGGTGACAGGTCCTACGGTGTCGACACAGTCGCTGACGGCCTGACGAGAACGCGAGAAAGGAACGGCTAGTGATCCACCAGGAAAGCCCGCGGCCCCTCGAGACGGGCTTGCGCCCGGCCGCGGCCAGCCGACCGGAGCCGATCCGGCTCATCGAGTCCCGCAGTCCCGGCGCCGGCATGAACCTGAACGACTCCATCTACGACCGGTTGCTGCGCGACCGGATCATCTTCCTCGGCCAGGTGGTCGACGACGACATCGCAAACCGGCTGTGCGCGCAGCTACTGCTGCTGTCGGCGGAGGACTCCTCGCGCGACATCAACCTCTACATCAACTCCCCGGGCGGGTCGGTGACGGCGGGTATGGCCATCTTCGACACCATGCAGTTCGTGGAGTGCGACGTGGCCACGTACGCGCTCGGCATGGCCGCGTCGATGGGGCAGTTCCTGCTCTCGGCCGGCCAGCCCGGCAAGCGGTACGCCCTACCGCACGCGCGGATCATGATGCACCAGCCGTCGGCCGGCATCGGTGGCACCGCCTCCGACATCGCCATCCAGGCCGAGCAGTTCAAGCTCACCAAGTCGGAGATGGCTCGCCTGATCGCCGAGCACACGGGGCAGACGGTGGAACAGATCCAGGCCGACTCCGAGCGCGATCGGTGGTTCACCGCCCAACAGGCCCTGGAGTACGGCTTCGTCGATCACGTGGTGAGCCGGGTGGCCCAGATGGGCAACGGCGCAGGCCCCGCCCCCGAGTAGACCCGCGCGAGCAGAAGGAATCGATTGACATGACCAACCCCTACAGCCCCAGCAGCCGGTACGTGCTGCCCTCCTTCATCGAGCGCACCAACTACGGGATGAAGGAGTCCAATCCCTACAACAAGCTGTTCGAGGAGCGGATCATCTTCCTCGGGGCTCCGATCGATGACGTGGTGGCCAATGACGTCATCGCGCAGCTGCTGTGCCTGGAATCGACCGACCCCGACCGCGACATCCTGATCTACATCAACTCCCCGGGCGGTTCGTTCACCGCGTTGACGGCCATCTACGACACCATGCGTTTCGTCCGGCCCGAGATCCAGACCTACTGCATGGGCCAGGCCGCCTCTGCCGCCGCCGTACTGCTTGCCGCCGGCACCAAGGGCAAGCGGTTCGCCCTGGAGCACTCGCGAGTGCTCATCCACCAGCCCTCCGGTGAGGGTCAGGGTCAGGTGACCGACCTGGAGATTCAGGCGAACGAGATCCTGCGCATGCGGGGGCTGCTCGAAGAGATCCTGGCCAGGCACACCGGCCAGACCGTCCAGCAGATCAAGACCGATATCGAGCGCGACCGCATCCTTACCGCCGAGGCGGCCAAGGACTACGGCATCGTCGATTCGGTCATCGCGACCCGCAAGGTCGACAACAACTGAACCCGGCTGCCGGGGCGAGAACAGAGCGCCCCGGCACCGGTCTCCAGCCGCAGTTGCCGTCCCGGCGGCGGCAGCGGCGGCCCCGCCGGGATCCAGCCGCGACGAGGACACGCAGCTAAACGAGCGACGAATCGCGGATTCCGGGGTAGCGTTTTCGATCAGGATGCATCGAGGTTGGTGCTCCGTCCCTGCTGCTGGCTTCTCGCTGTGAGCGAAATCGGTGGTGGCTCGGTCAGGCAAGTGAGGAGATGTATCGGTGGCACGTGTTGGTGACGGGGGCGACCTGCTCAAGTGCTCTTTCTGCGGAAAGAGCCAGAAGCAGGTCAAGAAGCTGATCGCCGGACCCGGTGTCTACATCTGTGACGAGTGCATCGACCTGTGCAATGAGATCATCGAAGAGGAACTGTCGGACAACACCGAATTCAGCTTCGACGAGCTGCCCAAGCCGAGCGAGATCTGCCAGTTTCTGAATTCGTACGTGGTAGGGCAGGACCAAGCCAAGCGCACCCTGGCGGTGGCGGTCTACAACCACTACAAGCGGGTGCAGGCCGGCGGCGAGGGATCCGGCAAGCGCGCCGACTCCAGCGTCGAGCTTGCCAAGTCCAACATCCTGCTGCTCGGACCCACCGGCTCCGGCAAGACCCTGCTGGCGCAGACGCTGGCCCGGATGTTGAACGTGCCGTTCGCCATCGCTGACGCGACCGCCCTGACCGAGGCCGGTTACGTGGGCGAAGACGTGGAAAACATCCTGCTCAAGCTCATCCAGGCCGCTGACTACGACGTCAAGCGCGCCGAGACGGGCATCATCTACATCGACGAGGTCGACAAGATCGCGCGCAAGTCGGAGAACCCGTCGATCACTCGGGACGTCTCGGGCGAGGGTGTGCAGCAAGCCCTGCTGAAGATCCTCGAGGGGACGTCGGCCGCAGTGCCGCCACAGGGCGGGCGCAAGCATCCGCACCAGGAATTCATCCAGATCGACACCACCAACGTGCTGTTCATCGTGGGCGGCGCGTTCGCCGGGCTGGACAAGATCATCGAGGGCCGCGTCGGCAAGAAGGGTCTCGGATTCGGCGCCGAGCTGAAGTCGAAGTTCGAGCTGGACGCTGCCGACGGCTTCGCCGATGTGATGCCCGAGGATTTGATCAAGTTCGGGCTGATCCCGGAGTTCATCGGCCGGTTGCCGGTGATCACGACGGTGCGGCCGCTGGACCGCGTTGCCCTGATCGAGATCTTGACCGAGCCCAAGAACGCGTTGGTCAAGCAGTATCAGCGGCTGTTCGAGCTCGACGGTGTCGAACTGGAGTTCACCGACGACGCCCTCGAGGCGATCGCCGACCAGGCGGTCAAGCGCGGCACGGGCGCCCGGGGTCTGCGCGCCATCATGGAAGAGGTCCTGCTGTCGGTGATGTACGAGGTGCCGTCCCGCGAGGACGTCGCCAAGGTCGTCATCAGCTCCGAGACGGTGCTGGAGCACGTGTACCCGACGTTGGTCCCGCGCGCCCAGCTGGAACCGCCACAGGAGAAGTCGGCCTGAATTGAGTTGCTCCCGGCGCGATGTCCCGGGATAGTCCTAGACGAAGTCGCAGCTCCCGGAGGGTTCCGGGCCAGACGTGAGGAGGGATTCGAAGTGTCTACGCCTGCTGGCGGACCGTGTACGCATCCCGCCATATCGTCCCGGGGCCGCTGACCGTCGAAACCGACTGTCGAGACGGTGATGGCCTCGCTCATCGAGGAGCCCTGTCACAGTGCCTCGTCACGACCAGCCCTTTCCACGTTCACCGCACCCCACCCGGCCCGCGTCCGACCAGCCCAGGCCCGACCAGTCCGCGTCCGACCAGCCCAGGCCCGACCAGTCCAGTTCCGAGCCGTTGCTCGAGGTGGCGGCTCCGGGCACGGTGCCCGGCTTCGCCTTCGACTTCCAGTTCCTGAAGGATCCCGGCGACGGTCAACGCTGGTCCACCTGGAACGCGGTCACCAAGGGCGCGCGAGGCCCCGAGCCCCGCCCGTCCTGGGTGATCACCTCCGATGCCGCTGTCGACACCGAGCTCGGTGTCCTCAAGACCGGCAAGGAGGCCGACGTCTACCTGATCGAACGCGCCGTTCCCGGAGACCCGGACCAACACGCCCTGCTTGCGGCCAAGCGCTACCGCGACCGGGAGCATCGCCAGTTTCACCGCGATGCCGGCTACCTGGAGGGGCGCACCGTACGGCGTAGCCGCGACCAGCGAGCGATGACCTCGCGCAGCCAGTACGGCAAGCGAGTGTTGGCCGGCCAGTGGGCTCTGGCCGAATTCACCGCACTCGGCCAGCTCTGGTCGCTCGGCGTCCCGGTGCCTTACCCGATCCAGGTGGACGGTGGCGAGATCCTGATGGAGTTCATCGGCAGCGGCCGGGCCGCGGCACCGCGCTTGGCCCAGGTCCGGCCGAACGCTGCGGAGCTTGCCGACTACTTCCATCAGGTTGCCGACGCCATGCGGGCGCTGGCTGCAAACGGCCAGGCGCACGGCGACCTGTCACCGTACAACCTGCTCGTCGATGACGGCCGCATCGTCCTGATCGATCTTCCTCAGGTGGTCGACGTGGTGTCCAACCCCAACGGGATGCAGTTCTTGCAGCGTGACTGTCGAACCGTGTGCAGCTGGTTCACCGCGCGTGGGCTCAGCTGCGACCCTGATGAGCTGTGCGCCGAGCTCATCGGTGAGGCTTACCGGGCCTTTTAGGCCTCATTCCTGCCCTTATTCGGGCAGATTCTTGCCAACGACGGGGCATTCCAGAACACTAGCTACGTGGCGGACCGCGAACTGGTGACTCGGATCGCCGACTCTGCCGATCTTTCATCGGCCGAGGCGGAACGGGTCATCGAGGACGTGCTCGCGTGGTACGACGAGCCGCTGCTGGAGTTCGTCCGGCGGCGGCACAAGCAATTGCGCACGTCAGGCGTGCGCAACGAACAGATCTGGGACGCGCTGGCGGCTGAGATCCGGGGCCGCCCGTTCGCGGCACCAGCGGTGACGGCACGCCAGCTCCGTCGCTACGTCTACGGCTGACGCTGCCTCCACCGGTGGCAGCCGCGCCGACGGAGTCCTGCGGAGCAGTTGTTCGACGGTGCAGCAGTGCAGCTAGCCAACGAAGGGAAAGCGATAGTCGATGTGCGGGATCGTGGGGTATGTGGGACGGCGCCAGGCGGCGCCGATCCTGATCGAGGGTCTGAGCCAGCTTGAGTACCGCGGCTACGACTCGGCGGGCATCGCCGTCCTCGGGCCGGCCGGCGCGCAGGTGGTCCGTGCCGTCGGCCGGGTGCGTGACCTGCAGGCAGCGCTGCCCAAGCGGCTCAGCGGCAAGGTGGGCATCGGGCACACTCGGTGGGCCACCCACGGGGTGCCCTCCGAGCGCAACGCGCATCCGCACGCGTCGATGGACGGGCGCATCCAGGTGGTGCACAACGGCATCCTCGACAACGCAACACCGCTGCGTGACCGGCTCGCCGAGGCAGGGGTGACGCTCAGCTCCGAGACCGATACCGAGGTGCTGGCACACCTCATCGCCCGCTCGAGCGCCGCAACGCTCGAAGGCGCGGTGATCGACGCGCTCGGCCAGGTGTCCGGCACCTACGCCATCGCCGTTGTCGACACCGAGCACCCGGACCAGATCGTCGTCGCTCGCAACGGATCCCCGCTCGTCATCGGTGTGGGGGAGCGGGAAATGTATGTGGCAAGCGACGTCTCCGCGCTGGTCCGGCACACCAGCCAGGTGGTGCACCTGGACGACGGCGAGATCGCCACTGTGACCGCCTCCGGCTTCCAGACGGTGACCCACGATCGGGAGCGCACCGAGAAGGTCGCGGTAACAGTGGACATGACCGTCGAGGAACTCGAACTCGGTGGCCATGAACACTTCATGCACAAGGAGATCTTCGAGCAGCCGTCCTCGGTCGAGCGAATGATCCGGGGCCGGCTGGACGAGCGCTTCTCCACGGCCCGGCTGGACGGCCTGCGGCTGGATCCGCGCGAGCTGCGCGGGTTCAAGCGGGTGAAGATCCTCGGCTGCGGCTCTGCCTACTACGTCGGCCAGATGGGCGCCTGCATGATCGAGGACCTGGCTCGGGTACCGGCCGACGCCGAAGCCGCCTCGGAGTTCCGCTACCGCAACCCGATCATCGAGCCGGACACGCTCTATGTCGTGGTGAGCCAGTCCGGCGAGACCGCGGACACACTGTTCGCCGTGCACGAGATCAAGCGCAAGGGTGGCCGGGTGGTCGGTCTGGTCAACGTGGTCGGCTCCTCCATCGCGCGCGAGACCGACGGCGGCATCTACCTGCACGCCGGCCCCGAGGTGGCGGTCGCCTCGACCAAAGCCCTGATCCACATGGGCATCGGGTTCGCGTTGCTCGCACTGGCCTTGGGCAGGGTGCGCGACCTGTCGCAGACCGAGGGCGCCCGGATCGTCGCCGGATTGAAGGCGCTACCGGCCCAGATCGCCGAGATCCTGGCAAACGAGCAGGCGATCGCCCAGGCCGGCAAGGAACTGGCCGCATCGTCGAGCCTGTTCTTCATCGGCCGGGTACGTGGTTTCCCGGTCGCGAGGGAGGGCGCGCAGAAGTTCAAGGAGATCACCTATCGGCACGCCGAGGCGTACCAGAGCAGCGAGCTCAAGCACGGTCCGCTCGCGCTGATCTCGCCGGAGATGCCGACCGTCGCGCTGATCCCGGACGATGACCTGGTCGACCGCAATCTCGGCGCGGCGCACGAGGTGATGGCGCGCGGCGGCCACCTGACCGTGATCACCCATCCCGGGGTGAACCTGGAATCGGTCACCGGCACCGTGCTGACCGTGCCGAAGAACGAGCGCGAGCTGGACCCGATCCTGCTCACCATCCCGACCCAGCTGCTGGCCTACCACGCGGCGATCGCGCTGGGCGCCGACGTGGACCGGCCGCGCAACCTGGCCAAGTCGGTGACCGTCGAGTGAACCGATCGAGCGGTGGTCCGGTTGACCCTGCCTGAGCTGCCACTGTTCTAGGCTTGCGGCCATGACGGCGGCGCCCGATCCAGACGACGAGCCGCGCGCGCCGGCCGAGGGTGTGGTCGTGCTGTCGGATCCCCGGGCGATCAAGGCGCTGGCTCACCCGGCCCGGCTCGCGGTGCTCGAGGCCTTCTTCGCCGGGCGCACCCTGACCGCCACCGAGTGCGCGGAGATCGCTGGGCTGAGCGCCAGCGCGATGAGCTATCACCTGCGAGCTCTGCAGAAGTGGGGCATTATCCGGCGCTCGGCGGCGACCGGCGACGGGCGGGAACGGCCCTGGGAAGCGACCGGTGACCGGTTGGCGGTGGATTCCGCGCAACCGCGGGCGACTGCGGCCGGGGAAGCGATGCTGGCCCGCGCCCTGCTCGACCGGGTGCGTGCGGAGAGCCTGGCATGGGCGGCCAATCCGGAGCCGGCCTGGTACGACTCGGCTGCGATCAGCAGCGCGGCGTTCTGGTTGACCGCGGCCGAGGCCGCAGCGCTGGCCTCCGAACTGGCGGAAGTGGTGGCCCGGCACCGCCGGCGGGAACCGGCCGGCCGCCCGGCCGGGGGGCGCCAGGTGCGGGTCGCGTTCATGGTGGTGCCGACGTCAGAGCCGGCCGGCGCTCCCCGGGCCGGCGCTCCCTAGACTCAAGCCGTGACGACGCCGGCCAAGCAGCAGGACGCCAGCCGCCGCCAGCAGGCCGAAGCCGCGCTGCTGGCCCGCTGGGGTGAGCACAAGATCTCGCCCTCGCGGGACCGGATCGAGCGGGTGCTCGATCTGCTGGGGCAGCCGCAGCGTGCCTACCGCGCGATCCACCTGACCGGGACCAACGGCAAAACCACGACGGCGCGCATGATCGAGGAGCTGCTGCGGGCCTTCGGATTGCGTACCGGCCGCTACACCAGCCCGCACCTGAGCAGCATCACCGAGCGCATCGTGCTCGACGGCGAGCCGGTCTCTGATCGCGTATTCGCCGACGGTTACGAGGAGATCTCGGCGTTCCTCGAGCTGGCCGATCAGCAGTCGGACATCCCCCTGACCTTCTTCGAGGCGATGACCGCGCTGGCATTGGCCATCTTCGCCGACGCGCCGGTAGATGTGGCGGTCGTCGAGGTCGGCATGGGCGGGCACTGGGATGCGACGAACGTGCTGCAGGCCGAGGTCGCGGTGGTCACCCCGATCGGGCTGGACCACACCGAGTACCTGGGCGATACGGTGGCCAAGATCGCCATCGAGAAGGCCGGCATCATCCACGCTGGGTCGAGCGCGATCCTTGCCTCGCAACCGACAGATGCGGCGGCCGAGCTGCTCACCCGCGCGGTCGAGGTGCAGGCCAAGGTGGCCCGCGAGGGCTTGGAGTTCGGCGTGCTGGAGCGCTCACTGGCCGTCGGTGGGCAGCAGCTGACCCTGCAGGGCCTCGGCGGCGTCTATGACCAGGTGTTCCTGCCCCTGCACGGCGCGCACCAGGCCGAGAACGCGGCCTGCGCGCTGGCGGCGGTCGAGGCGTTCTTCGGCATCGGCGCCCAGACGGGACCGCTGGACGCCGAACTGGTGCGCGCAGCCTTCGCCGACGTCCGTTCGCCCGGGCGGCTGGAACCGGTGCGGTCGGCCCCGACCATCCTGGTGGACGCCAGCCACAACCCGGCCGGCATGCGGGTCACCGTGCAGGCGCTGGCCGAGAGCTTCGACTTCCGCCGTCTGATCGGAGTGGTCGGCATGCTCGCAGGCAAGGATGTCGAGGGAACCCTCGAGCTGCTCGAACCGGTGCTCGACGAGATCGTGGTGACCGAGAATTCATCGTCCCGGGCGATGGATGTGGACCAGCTGGCGGCACTCGCGGTGGAGATTTTCGGCGAGGATCGGGTGAGCGTCGAGCCGAGGCTCGATGACGCGATCGAGGCAGCGGTGCGGCTGGCTGAGGACAGCGACGACGGGCAGTACGCCGGCTCCGGTGTGCTGGTCACCGGCTCGGTGGTGACCGCCGGTGAGGCTCGCACCCTGCTGATGCCGCGATGAGCGATCACCAGTGGCAGCGCCCGGCGGGTCCCGGTGAACCACCGGCCGAAGATCGTGAGCAGTCGAGCGGCTCGGCCGCCGAGGTGCAGCCGCCGGCGCCCGACCCGGACCGGGCTCGGCGCGCCGATCGAGCCACCCGCGGCGGCCTGGCCGGGCTGCTGTGTCTGGAGGCATTCGTGGTGCTGCTGGTGCCCAGGGCGATCGCGCAGACCTCGACCGGGCTGGACGCCACCAAGACCTGGACCCTGGTCGGGCTGGCGGTCGTGCTCATCGGCGCCGGCTTCCTGCTGCGCCGGCCCTGGGGGATCGGTGTCGGCTCGGCGCTGCAGCTGGTACTGGCCCTCACCATCGTGCTGATACCGGTCATCGCGGTCGTAGTCGTGTTCTTTCTGCTCATCTGGTGGTACGTGCTGCGCACCCGGCACCAGCTGGTCGGGACCCCGTCCGGCTGGCGCATGCTCGTCTCCTGACCGGCGCTCGCTAGGGTGAGCGGCATGACCGATGCTGCCGTGCAACGAACCCTGATCCTGGTCAAGCCGGATGGGGTGGCCCGCAATCTCACCGGGCAGATCCTGTCCCGGATCGAGGCCAAGGGATACCGGATCGTGGCGCTCGAACAGCGGCTGGTCGGCTCGGAGCTGCTGAGCCAGCACTACGCCGAACACGTCGGCAAGCCGTTCTACCAGCCGCTGGTGGAGTTCATGTCCTCCGGCCCGGTGGTGGCGGTGGTGGCCGAGGGAAATCGGGTTATCGAGGGTTTCCGGGCCCTGGCGGGAGCGACGGATCCGACCGTCGCGCTGCCCGGCACGATCCGGGGTGATTTCGGTCGCGACTGGGGGCTGGCGGTGCAGCAGAATCTCGTGCACGGCTCGGATTCCGCAGAATCGGCAGCGCGCGAGATCGGGCTCTGGTTCCCCGGCTTGTGATCGCCCGTCCCGGCTGCCGCTGAGTCGCCGCGGGACCTGCTGTGAGCGGGCCGCTCGGGCGCGTCGCAACCCGGGAATCCGGGGCTGCGCGCCTACGATCAGGGTGCCGGTTAACACCAGTAACACTGGTAACAACCGGCCTCCTGATGTACTCCCACGCTTGCAGAGGTATCCGGTCCGATGGCCTTCACCCCCATGTCGCTGCTGCGGGGAGACGCGCGTGCCGGCGATCTGCTCGGTGGTGACCTCGCGGTCGATCTGGGCACCGCGAACACGCTGGTCTACGCGCGCGGGCGGGGCATCCTGCTCAACGAGCCGTCGGTGGTCGCCATCGACACCACCACCAAGGCGGTAGTCGCGGTGGGGGCCGAGGCGAAGCGGATGATCGGCCGAACGCCCGGGCACATCCGCGCGGTCCGGCCGCTGCAGGACGGCGTGATCGCCGACTACGACACCACCGCGGAGATGCTGCGCTACTTCGTGCGCAAGGTGACCGGTCGCCGTGCCTTCGCCGGCCCGCGGGTCGTCGTCTGCGTACCTTCCGGCATCACCTCGGTCGAGCAGCGCGCGGTCAGCGAGTCGGCCTACGCCGCCGGTGCTCGCCGGGTGCACATCATCTCCGAGCCGATGGCCGCCGCGATCGGCGCCGGCCTGCCGGTCAGCCAGGCGGCAGGTTCGATGGTGGTCGACATCGGCGGCGGCACCACCGAGGTGGCGGTCATCGCGCTGGCCGGCATCGTTGCCAGCACCAGCCTGCGGGTCGCCGGTGACGCCCTGGACCGCGCCATCGTCGACCACGTCCGCTCGGAGTTCTCCTTGCTCATCGGCGAACGCACCGCCGAGGAACTGAAGATCTCGATCGGATCGGCGTTTCCGATCGCCGGCCCGATGCGGGCCGAGATCCGGGGCCGTGACGTGGCTACCGGGCTGCCCCGCAACGTCGCGGTGTCGGCCGAGGAACTGCGACACGCGATGCGGGGCCCGATCGGCCGGATCGTCGCCGCCATCAAGGCAACGCTGGACCGCTGCCCGCCCGAGCTGTCCGGCGATCTGGTGTCCAGAGGCATCGTGCTGACCGGCGGCGGCGCGCTGTTGCGCGGACTCGACGCCCGGCTGCAGCACGACATCGGCATTCCAGTGCTGGTAGCCGACCGGCCGCTGGATTCGGTGGTGCTCGGTACCGCCCAGGTGGTGGAGCACTTCGAATCCCTGCACCGGGTCGTCGTCGACGGACACC
The DNA here is from genome assembly GCA_036261575.1 of Jatrophihabitans sp. Taxonomy (GTDB): domain Bacteria; phylum Actinomycetota; class Actinomycetes; order Mycobacteriales; family Jatrophihabitantaceae; genus Jatrophihabitans_A. The sequence goes on along the minus strand of DATAKO010000129.1, from coordinate 60,931 downwards.
GCCGGTAGCCCGTCGACGATGCGCAGGCTTTCCCGACGCCAGCAGCTGTCCGCGGCCGTGCTCGCCGTGCTGGCGCTGCTGTTCATCACCCTGGATTTCACCGGCAAATCCTTCGCCGGTGCCCGCGGCGGGGTGACCGGCGCACTCGGCTCGCTGTACCGCGGCACCGACGCGGTGCTCGGGCCGGCTCGGCGTTTCGTGCAAGGCGTGCCGGACGTGGGCCGCAACCGGGAGCAGCTGGCCCGGCTGCAGCAGCAGAACCGGGAGCTGCAGTCCAAGCTGGCCGCCGCCGAAGCTGACCGCGTGACCGCAGCCAGGCTGGCCACGCTGCAACTGAAGGCCGATTCTGAGGGCTGGCAGATCATGCCGGCCCGGGTGATCGCCACCGGTCCCGGTGCCGGCTTCCAGTGGACGGTGACCCTCGACGTCGGTGCCCGCGAGCACGTGCTGGCGGGCCAGACCGTGACCGATGGGTATGCCTTGGTCGGCCGGGTGCTGTCGGTGCAGCCCAGCACCTCGGTCGTGCTGCTCGCGGCCGATCCCGGCTCTGGCGTGGGTGTGCGAGATACCCGCACCGGTGCGCTGCTGCTGGCGACCGGTCGAGGCAGTGCCGGCATCTCGGCCACCCCGATCGACGGCCGGCTCGACGTCCGGCGCGGTGACACGCTGGTCACCGGCCCGACCGGCAAGACCACGTTCGTGCCGGGGCTGCCGGTGGGCACGGTGAGCTCGGTGACCGTCGCCACCGATGGCACGCTCAGTGCGGTGCTGGCGCCTGCCGCCGCGATGAACCAGCAGGACCTGGTGGGCATCGTGCTGCAGCCGGTGCGCGACACCCCCCGACCTGCCCTGACTCCGGGCACGACGCCATGACCCTGTCCCGATTGGCGGCGGCAATCGCCGGCGTACTCACCGCGCTGCTGCTGCAAGCCACCCTGATCGGCCCGCTGACCTTTCCGGTGCCGGTGTCGTTGCCAGCTCTGCTCGTCATCGTGGTGGCCATCTATGCCGGCCCCGGCGTCGGCATCGGGCTTGGCTTCAGCACCGGTCTGCTGGCCGATCTCGGCTCGGACAACCCGGCCGGGGTGCAGGCCCTCTGCTTCCTCGGTGCCGGTCTGGTGGCCGGCGTCCTGGGTGGCCTGGCCACCCAGCGGCGGTACGGCGTGCGGGCCGTCGCCGCGCTGGCGGCCGCGGTGGGCACCGGTACCGCGCTGGTGAGCGGGGTGCTGCTCAGCGTGCTCGGCTCGCACGCGGCAACCGTGGCGGGCACCGTATACACCCTGATCCCGGTCGGGCTGACCGAGGCGCTGCTGGGGCTGCTGGTGGTGCCGGCGGTCCGCGGGCTACTGCGCGCCCAGGGCGTCCGTGCGCCGCGGCCGGCAGCGACGGTGCTCACCAGGATGCCCGATGTCGTTCGCTGACGCTGTGGGCTCGCGCCGGCGGCTGGGCCTGCTGCGGGTGCTGCTCGGTTCGCTGCTGCTGACCCTGCTGTGCCGGCTCGCGTACGTGCAGCTGCTGGATCCGCACAAGCCGCAGCAGTCGGCCGGGCTGACGCACCTGGGCTCGATCGTGATTCCGGCGCCACGTGGGCAGATCCTCGATTCCTCCGGCCGGGTGTTGGTGGGCAACCGCAGTACGCACGTACTGACCGTCGATCGGTCCACGCTGCAGCAGCAGGATGATCAGGGACGCAGCGTGCTCGCCGCGCTGGCCCCGCTGCTCAAGACCACCGCCGCTGACCTGCAGCGCGAGATCACGCCGTGCGGCGTGCGCGTCCCCGCGCCGTGCTGGACGGGTGAGCCCTACCAGCCGGTGCCGGTGGCTACCGACATCGACGCGAGCGTGGTGCTGGCGATCTCCGAGCACGCCGAGCAGTTCCCGGGCGTCGCGATCGACGACCAGACCGTGCTCGACTATCCCGGCGGCACGCTGGCCGCCCACCTGCTCGGCTACACCGGGGCGGTCAGCGCGGACGATCAGAAGGCCGACCCAAAGCTGGTGGACGCCGACACGATCGGGCGCAGCGGCCTGGAGGAGTCTTACGACTCGGTGCTGCGCGGGACGGACGGGACTCGTCAAGTGGCCCTCGACGCGCGCGGCGAGGCAGTCGGCGCGGCAGGCACCGACGCACCGACTCCCGGCGACAGCCTGGTGACCAGCATCGACGCCGGCGTGCAGGCGCTGGCCGAGAAGGCGCTCTACCAGCAACTGATGGCCCAGCGTGCCAAGGGCAAACCTGCACCGTCCGGAGCCGTCGTGGTGGAAGACCCGCACACCGGCCGGGTCATCGCGGCGGCCAGCTACCCCACCTACGATCCCGCGCAGTTCGTCGGCGGCATCTCGGTCAGCGACTACGCCAAGCTCACCGCCCCCGGCGCCGACGACCCGCTGGTCGGGCGCGCCATCGACGGCGCGTACGCGCCCGGCTCGACCTTCAAGCTGATCTCGGCCAGCGACGACCTGATGACCGGAGCCGTCAACACCACCGACAGCTACCCCTGCCCGGGTTCGCTGAACGTGGACGGTCGGCAGAAGACCAACTACGACTCGGAGTCCTTCGGAGGCCCGATCAGCCTGCAGTTCGCGCTGGACGTCTCCTGCGACACGTTCTTCTACCTGCCTGCGGTCGCCGAGTGGCATGCCGACCAGGCCCGGGTGGACAGCGGCCAGCAGCCGCAGGAGCAGCTGCAGAAGATGGCACGGGCCTTCGGGGTCGCCAGCTCGCCCGGAATCGACCTGCCCGCCGACGAGCAGGCCAGTGGATCCATCGGCTCGCGGGAGAACCGGCTCGCGCTGTGGAAGGCCAACAAGTCCGACTACTGCGCGGCGGCCAAGCGCGGCTATCCCGACGTTGCGAACCCGACCGATCGTGCCTACCTGACGCAGCTGGCCTCGGAGAACTGCACCGACGGCTGGCGGTTTTTCGCCGGCAACAATGCCGACACCGCAATCGGGCAGGGCGACACCACCGTCTCGCCGCTGCAGTTGGCGACGGCGTACGCGGCCATGGTCAACGGTGGCACCCTGTTCCGGCCGACCCTCGGCTGGGGCGTGGTGAATGCGGCGGGCAAGCTCGTGCGCACCATCACGCCCTCGGTCGTGCGCAAGGTGCCGGTCGACCGCGCCTACCTGGACTTCTTCGGCAACGCGCTGCACTTCCAGGCCAACCACACCGTGTCCGGGGCGCTGGCCTTCGACGGCTCGCCGACCCAGACGCTGATCGGCGGCAAGACCGGCACCGCCGAGGTCTACGGCAAGCTTGACACCTCCTGGCTTGCCTCGTGGGGCCCGTACCAGCCGGGCGCGCCGGTCGGCGACTCGAAGTACGTCGTGGTCGGCATGATCACCCAGGCAGGTACCGGCGCCTCGGCGGCCGGGCCGATGCTGCGCCAGATCTGGGAGGGCCTGCTCGGGGCCAACGGTGCCGCCCCGGTCACCAGGGGCGCCAAGCCGGTCAGCACGTTGCCGGCGATCAAACCGAGTCTGCTGAGCGCGCCGGCCAGCCAGGCGGCGCCCAGCCCAGGCGGGCACGCCACCGCCGGACCGTCCAGCAGTCCTGATGCGCTACCGACCAGGTCCAGCGCCACCAAGCCGGCGAAACAGGCCAGCGCGACCCGGACGAGCCGATGAGCCTGACCCTGAGCCAGCGCACACCCCTGCGTGCGATGCCTGATCCCCGCAGGTTGCGCAGCTACGACTGGGTGTTGCTGCTCGCGGTGCTGGCACTGTGCTGCATCGGGGCGTTGCTGGTCTGGTCGGCCACCCGGACCCGGCTGGTGGCCGACGGGGCCAACCCGCAGACCTACCTGGCCAAGCACCTGCTCAACACGGCCCTGGGGGCAGCGCTGCTCTTTGTGGCCGCGCGGGCGGACTCGCGTGTCTTCCGGCTGATCGGCCCGGTCCTCTATGTCGGCAGCGTGCTGGGCCTGCTCGCCGTGTTCGTGGTGGGCAGCACCATCAACGGCGCGCACGCCTGGATCGTGCTCGGCGGCGGGTTCGAGATCCAACCGGCCGAGTTCGCCAAGCTCGGCCTGATCTCGGCCCTGGCCGTGCTCTTCGCCCAGCGCGCGGCGGCCCGGCGGCCCGGGACGCCGCCGGGCCCACGGGACCTGCTGGCAGCGGGAGTGCTGGTGGTCATCCCGCTCGGGCTCATCATGCTGCAGCCTGATCTCGGTTCGGCGCTGGTGCTCTGTTCGGCCACCCTCGGCGTCCTGATCGCGGCGGGGGTGCGAGCCCGCTGGATCGTCGGGCTGTTGCTGCTGGCCATCCTCGGTGCGGTGGTCGCGGTCAAGGCCGGCATGCTCGCCGAGTACCAGCTGGCACGCTTCGCTGCCTTCGCCCACCCCGGTCGCGACCCCCAGGGGGTGGCCTACAACATCACCCAGGCTCATATCGCCATCGCGCACGGCGGGCTCTTCGGCCAGGGCCTGTTCCACGGGGCCCAGACCAGGGGCGCGTTCGTGCCCGAGCAACAGACCGACTTCGTGTTCTCGGTGGCCGGTGAGGAGCTGGGCTTCGTCGGCTCGGCGCTCATCATCGCCCTGCTGGGCGTGGTGCTGTGGCGTGGCTTGCGGATCGCAGCGGCCAGCACGGGGGCAGCACGGCTGATCGCGGCAGGCATCGTCTGCTGGCTGGGTTTTCAGGCCTTCGAGAACATCGGGATGAACTTGGGGCTGACGCCGGTCACCGGGTTGCCGCTGCCGTTCATCTCCTACGGGGGGTCCTCGATGTTCGCACAGGGCATCGCGCTGGGGCTGCTGCAGGCCATTCACCGGCGCAGTCACCGGTGATCGGTCGGTACCCCATCCGCCGATTTCATTACACGGATTTGAGCTAAAAGCCCTCGGCCACCTCGAAATCCTGTTTCACTCTCCGTAGTTGATCGGTACGGAGAGTGAACACGGTGGCAACGACGATCTGGCCGTCCATCGCCGCAGCGGTGCAGAACAGCCCGCACACGGCACGCAGCCCGCTGTCATGGGACCCCTCGACCCTGCTGCTGTCCCGCTTCACGTTCGGCCCGGATCCGGCGTCGCGCACCGAGCTGCAGGCGCTCGGCTTCGACGGCTGGTGGGCCCGGCAACTGGCCGCGCCGAGCGGCTACGCGGGACAGCCCGCGGTTGCCGCCGTCGGCCCGCTGCTGACGATGGCGCCCAGAGACGTGCGCGCCTGGATGAAGGCCAACGGCAACGAGTACGGCTGGGACCTGATGAACCAGCTCACCGAGGTCACGCTGGGCCTGCAGTGCTGGAGCCAGGGGCAGCTGTACGAGACCGTGGTCGACTTCTTCGCCAACCATCTCAACGTCGCCAACCACACCGACGCGGTGTGGACCTGCCGGCACACCATGGATCGCGACGTCATCCGGGCGCACGCCTTCGGCACGTTCCGGGAGATGCTGCTGGCCTCGGCCAGGGATCCAGCAATGCTGCAGTACCTGTCGCTGGCTGCCTCGTCGAAGACCGCGGTGAACGAGAACTACGGGCGCGAATTGCTGGAACTGCACACCGTCGGAGTCGGCAATTACACCGAGAGCGACGTGCAGAACTCGGCCAAGATCCTCACTGGCCGCACCACCAACGCCGACCTCGAGTACGTCTACGACCCGAACCGGCACTGGATCGGGCCGATCACCGTGATGGGATTCAGCCACGCCAACGCCAGCGCGGCCGCCGGCGAAGCGGCCGGCGATGCTTACCTGACCTACCTCGCGCGGCATCCGAAAACCGCGGCCCGGCTGGCGCAGAAGCTGTGCATCCGGTTCGTCTCGGACGCGCCGACGCCGGGGTTGGTCGACGCCGTGGCGCAGGCGTACCTGGACAACGACACCGCGATCCTGCCGATGCTCTCGGTGATCGTGCGCTCCAGCGAGTTCTGGACCAGCCGAGGTGCGAAGGTGCGCCGGCCGCTGGAGAACCTGCTGGCCACCATTCGGACCTTCGGCTACGGCGTGGGCGAGCTGACCAAGACGCTGCCCGGCCTGCGCTGGATGAGCCAGACGGTGGGTCAGGTGCCGCTGGACTGGACCGCACCCAACGGCTACCCGGACGTGGCAACGGCCTGGCGCTCCTCGAGCGCGCTGATCTGGCTGTGGGAGTTCCACCGTGGCTTCGCGCAGAGCTGGTGGGACGGCTTTCCGGCCATCGATCTCACCGCGCTGTACCCGACACCGCCGCCTGCCACCAGCGGTCAGGCCATCACGGCGCTCAGCGTGCAGCTGACCGGCAGCCCGCTGCCGGCCGCGCACCAGTCCGCGCTGCAGACGTTCCTGGGCGAGCCTGCCAGCACCCCGCTGGCCAAGTCCAACCTGCGCTGGTACCTGGCGCACGTGGTGCCGCTGATCCTCGACGCCCCGCAGTTCGCGCTGCGGTGATCACGAAGTAGGGAACCGATGACCGAACCGCGAACCGACGCAGCGGCGCTGCTGCAGCAGCAGGCCGAGGATGTGCGTGCGCAGCTGGCCGCCCAGGACGCAGCCTGGTGCAATGGCAGCTGGACCCGGCGGACCTTCCTGGCCGGCATGGGGATGGTGGGTGTCGCAGCTCTCGGCAGCCAGCTGGTCACCACCCGGGCCGCCTACGCGGCATCCCCGGCCGAGGACAGCGGCAACACGCTCATCACCATCTTCATGCGCGGTGCCGCGGACGGGCTGCGCATTCTGACCCCGGCAAGCTCGGCGCTGGGACTGGACTACCTGCAGAGCGTGCGGCCGAAGCTCATCCCGAACGTGCTGATACCCCTCTCCGGAGGATGGGCGATGAACGGCGTGCTCAGCCCGCTCGCCCCGTTCTGGGCGAGCAACGAGCTCGCCTTCGTGCCGGGCGTGTCCACCAGCGGCATCAGCCGCAGCCACTTCCAGGCGCAGGCCTATCTGGAACGCGGCTCGGACACCTCGACCACCGGCTGGCTCGACCGGGCGCTGTCCCAGCTGGGACCCGGCACCACCTTCCGGGCGGTGGCCGAGGGCAATTCGCTGCCACTGTCGCTGTCGGGCGAGCAGGCGAAGCTGATCGTCAACCAGCTCAAGAACTTCGCCTTTCCCGGTTGGAGCGGGGTCAGCGCCCAGTCCGAGGCGGCCATCAGCACGATGTACCGCGGCCTGTCCGGGCCGCTGGGGGAGGACGTGCCGACGACTCTGGCAGCACTTGCCACCGCCGGTGCCGCGCAGGCGAAGGCGGGCGTGCAGAACGGGGCCAGCTACCCGTCCGGCAACTTCTCCGACGCGCTGAAGGATCTGGCGACTCTGCTGCGAGCCGAGGTCGGCATGCAGGTGGCCACGATCGACGTCGGTGGCTGGGACACCCATACCGACGAGGTCAACCAGCTCGACAAGAACCTGAAGTCGATGGCCTCCTCGCTGGCCGCCTTCCTCACTGACCTCGGACCGGCCCGGCGCACCCGGGTCACGATCGCGGTCGTCACCGAGTTCGGGCGGCGGGTGGCGATGAACGCCAGCGGCGGAACCGACCACGGCCACGGCGGTGTGGTGTGGCTGCTCGGCGGCGGCCTGGTGGGAGGCGCCGTGCACGGCAGGTGGACCCCGCTGTCTGCAGCCGCGCTGGACCAGGGCGACGTGCCGGCCTGCAACGAGGTGTTCGACGTGCTCGGTGAGCTGGCCCAGAAGCGCCTCGGCGTCGGGTCGCTGACCGGGCTGTTTCCCGGCCACAGCTATCAGCCGCTGAACCTGGCCCGGGCCACCACCGCGGCTGCCCCGCGACCGCCGGCGACCAGGATCGGCCGGCTGCCGCAACGGCCGGCTCCGCAGCCTCGCTAGCTTCCGTACCATTGGGGTCCGTGAATACCAGCGCAGTCAGCCTGTTCCCCCGGCTCGAGCCGCTGTTGACCCAGGTCAGCAAGCCGATCCAGTACGTCGGCGGCGAATTGAACGCTCGCGTCAAGGACTGGGATGCCGCCAGCGTCCGGTGGGCGCTGATGTATCCCGACGCCTACGAGGTCGGCTTGCCGAACCAGGGCGTGCAGATCCTCTACGAGGTGCTCAACGAGCGCCCGGACGCGCTGGCCGAGCGCGCCTACGCGGTGTGGCCCGACCTGGAACAGCTGATGCGGGAGCACGGTGTTCCGCAGTTCACGGTGGACTCGCACCGCTCGATCGCCGCCTTCGACGTCCTCGGCATCTCTTTCGCCACCGAGCTCGGCTACACGAACCTGCTGACCGCGCTGGACCTTGCCGGGATCCCGCTGCACGCGGTGGACCGGACCGACGAGCACCCGATAGTGCTGGCGGGCGGGCATGCCGCGTTCAATCCCGAGCCGATCGCCGACTTCATCGACGCTGCCGTGCTCGGTGACGGCGAGCAGATCGTGGGCGCCATCACCGACATCATCGCCGCCTTCAAGGCCCAGGGCGCGCCCGGTGGTCGCGAGGAGCTGCTGACCCGGCTGGCCGAGACCGGTGGCGTGTACATCCCGCGCTTCTACGACGTGTCCTACACCGAGGACGGCTTCATCGCGGCCGTCGCGCCCAACCGAGACCGCGTGCCCGATCGGGTCAGCAAGCACACGGTGATGGACCTGGACGCGTGGCCGTACCCGAAGACGCCGCTGGTACCGCTGGCCGAATCGGTGCACGAGCGGATGTCGGTGGAGATCTTCCGCGGTTGCACCCGCGGCTGCCGCTTCTGTCAGGCCGGGATGATCACCCGGCCCGTCCGGGAGCGCTCGGTGCCTGCCATCGGTGCCATGATCGAGCAGGGGCTGGCCGCCACCGGGTTCGAGGAGGTCGGCCTGCTGTCGCTGTCCTCAGCCGACCACTCCGAGATCGGCCCGCTGGCCACCCAGCTTGCAGACCGTTACGCCGAGGACAAGGTGTCGCTGTCGCTGCCCTCCACCCGGGTGGATGCCTTCAACATCGATCTGGCCAACGAGTTCTCCCGCAACGGGCGCCGGTCAGGGCTCACCTTCGCGCCGGAGGGCGGTTCCGAGCGGCTGCGCCGGGTGATCAACAAGATGGTCAGCCACCAGGACCTGATCAATACGGTGACCGCTGCCTACTCCCAGGGCTGGCGGCAGGTGAAGCTCTACTTCATGTGCGGGCTGCCGACCGAGACCGACGACGACGTACTGGAGATCGCCCGGATGGCGCACGACGTCATTCGCGCCGGCCGGCAGGCCACCGGCTCCAAGGACATCCGCGCCACTGTCTCGATCGGCGGGTTCGTGCCCAAGCCGCACACCCCATTCCAGTGGGCCGCGCAGGCCGCTCCGGAGGTGGTCGACGACCGGCTGCGCAAGCTGCGGGCGGCGATCAACGCGGATCGGTCCCTGGGCCGCAACATCGGCATGCGCTACCACGACGGGCAGCCCTCGCTGATCGAGGGATTGCTGTCTCGCGGGGACCGCCGGGTGGCCGCGGTGATCGAGCAGGTCTGGCGCGACGGTGCGCGCTTCGATGGCTGGAGCGAGCATTTCTCCTTCGAGCGCTGGGTCAATGCTGCCGAGCAGGCGTTTGCCGGTAGCCCGGTGAACTTGGCCTGGTTCACCACGCGGGAGCGCGAAGCCGGTGAGATCCTGCCCTGGGACCACCTGGACTCGGGACTGGACAAGCAGTGGCTGTGGGATGACTGGCAGGACGCGCTGACCGGCTACGAGCAGGACGACTGCCGCTGGACGCCCTGCTTCGACTGCGGGGTATGTCCGACCATGGGCACCGACATCCAGATCGGCCCGACCGGACAGTCGCTGCTGCCGCTCGCGGCCAAGCGATGAGCAGGCAGGTGGCGCGCCGGATCCGGGCCGCAGACGGGACCGGCTGATGGCGCGGCGGACACCTGACGCGGTGCACGTAGCGCCGGTACAGCGGCTACGGGTGCAGTACGCCAAGCGGGGCCGGCTGCGGTTCTCCTCGCACCGCGACTTCGCGCGCGCTTTCGAGCGGGCGCTGCGGCGTGCCGAGATCCCGATGGCCTACTCGGCGGGCTTCCACCCCCATCCCAAGATCAGCTACGTCGGCGCCGCGCCGACCGGGGTGGCCTCGGAGGCCGAGTACCTGGAGATCGCGCTGGCCGAACGACGGGAGCCGGCTGCTGTAGCCGGCGCCATCGACGCGGTGCTGCCAGAAGGCCTGGACATCATCCGGGTGGTGGATGCCGAGCAGTGCCCGCCCGGCTCGCTGTCCGACCGGATCCAGGCCTCGCGATGGCAGCTCGAGATCGCCGGACATCCGGTCCAGCTGGAGCTGGCGGTGGCGCAATTCCTCGCTGCGACCGAGGTTCCGGTCGAGCGACTGACCAAGGACGGGAGCCGCCAGATCGACGCGCGGGCTGCCGTCATGTCCGTCGACGTGCAGCCCGGCGTTGTGTCGGATGCGGCGTCGAGCGCGGGCCGTGCGATAATGACGATGGTCGTACGGCAGGTCACGCCGACCGTGCGACCCGACGATGTTCTCGCCGCACTGCGGTCCGTCGCCGGTTTCGCCCCGTCCGAGCCCGTCCGGGCCACCCGACTGGCGCAGGGACCGATCGATGAGGCCGCGGACGTGGCAGATCCGTTGCGCACCACCGAGCTGTACGCGGGTTAGCTGCCCGGGGCCGGCTCGCATGCAGGCCTCGTAGTGGCTCCCGCCGCCGCGAGGAACAGACTTCGCGGTCCGCTCGCGGGTGGATCGCCAAACCGCCGCTGCGCGGCCGGATGCCGGTGTCTAGCACACGCCGATCGCACACGGCCCCGGCGGTGAGACAGGAGCACACCGAGCACATGCTCGACACCGAACCCACCGATAACGCCAGCACTACCACCGAGAACAGCCTGGACGGCTCGCCCGCCACCGGCTCCGACCAGCCCGCCGCGCCGGCCAAGAAGGCAGCCCGCAAGGCTCCCGCCAAGCGCGCGCCGCGCAAGGCCAAGGCAGCGGCACCGGCCGCTCCCGCGGACGAGGCACCAGCAGCCGTCGCCGAGCCGGCACCCACCGCCGAGCCGCAGGATGACACGGCCGCCGCTCCGGCGCCGGCCAAGAAGGTGGCGCGCAAGCGCGTGGCGAAGAAGGCCACCCCGCCAGCAGCGCTGCCGGAAACGGATTCCCCCGCAGGTCTGGCGGCCGAACCGGCGGCAGGCGAGCCGGCCATCGCCGATACGGCAGCGACTGCCGAGCAGCCGGTCGAGCCGCCGGTGAAGAAGGCCACCCGCAAGCGGGTCAGCAAGAAGGCCGCCGCCGCGGCCGCCGAACCGGCGGCGCCGGACGCCACGGCGGCGACCGAGGCGGGGGAGGCGCCGACGCCGGTGCTGGCCGCGCCCGCCGTGCTGTTCCAGCCGCCGGTCGAGGCCAAGCCGACCCGCCGCCGTCGTGGCAAGGCAGCTGCCGAGCCGGCCGCGCAGGACGTGGACACCGGTACCGCGGCCGACGAGGAGCAGCCCGAACTGGTGGCAGCGACGCCGGAGGCCGAGAGCGCCGAGTCGGCTGAGCAGAGCACGGACACAGAGTCCGCCGAGCACGCCGACGACACCGGTGGCCCCCGTCGCCGCCGCCGTCGCGGTCGCCGGGGTCGCGGCCGGGGGCAGGCAGGCGAGAGCGCTGACAGCCCCGACAGTGCGCAGAGCACCGAGACCGGTGGCGCGGAAGCGGAAGCCGACGAGGACGAGGACGAAGAGGCCTCGAGCGAGCACGCGGACGAGGTCGCCGAGGCAGCCCTGTCAGCCAGCGCCCGCCGGCGCCGGCGGCGGCGCCGGTCCAGCGGCTCAGATGACGACAATGGCGAGGACGATCCGCCGAACACCGTGGTGCACGTCCGGGATTCGCGCAGCCGGGGCGCCGACGACGACGGCGTCCGCGGCGTCAAGGGCTCGACCCGGCTGGAGGCCAAGCGGCAACGCCGCCGGGACAACCGCGATTCCGGCCGGCGACGCGCCCCGATCCTGACCGAGGCGGAGTTCCTGGCCCGTCGAGAGGCGGTCACCCGGGTCATGGCAGTGCGCCAGACCGGTGATCGGACGCAGATCGCCGTGCTCGAGGACGACGTCCTGGTCGAGCACTACGTGACCCGGGCCTCGGCGGCCAGCGCGGTCGGCAACGTCTACCTCGGCCGGGTGCAGAACGTGCTGCCGTCGATGGAGGCTGCCTTCGTCGACATCGGCCGCGGCCGCAACGGCGTGTTGTACGCGGGTGAGGTGAACTGGGACTCGGCCGGTCTGGAAGGCAAGGCTCGCTCGATCGAGAACGCGCTCAGCCCCGGCGACTCGGTGCTGGTACAGGTCACCAAGGATCCGATCGGCCACAAGGGTGCCCGGCTGACCAGCCAGGTCTCGCTGCCCGGCCGATTCGTGGTCTACGTCCCGGGCGGCGGCATGACCGGCATCAGCCGCAAGTTGCCCGACACCGAGCGCAGCCGCCTGAAGTCCATCTTGAAGAAGGTGGTGCCCGACGAGGCCGGCGTGATCGTGCGCACGGCAGCCGAGGGCGCGTCCGAACAGGATCTGATCTCCGATGTGGAGCGGCTCAAGGCCGAGTGGGAGAACATCGCGCAGAAGGCCGAGCGGAAGTCGGATGGTCCGCAGCTGGTGCACGGCGAGCCGGACCTGGCCATCCGGGTGGTCCGCGACATCTTCAACGACGACTTCTCCAAGCTGATCGTGGACGGGTCGCAGATGCACGCCACGCTGTCCAGCTACGTGCGTGACATCGCCCCCGAACTGGCCGCGCGGATCAGCCTGCACACCGCGGAGACGGATCTGTTCCGCGACTTGCGGGTGGACGAGCAGCTGGCAAAGGCCCTGGATCGCAAGGTGTGGCTGCCTTCGGGCGGCTCACTGGTGATCGACCGGACCGAAGCGATGACCGTCATCGACGTCAACACCGGCAAGTACACCGGCTCGGGCGGCAACCTGGAGCAGACGGTCACCAGGAACAACCTGGAGGCGGCCGAGGAGATCGTCCGGCAGCTGCGGTTGCGCGACCTCGGCGGCATCGTGGTGATCGACTTCATCGACATGGTGTTGGAGAGCAACCGGGAGCTGGTGCTGCGCCGGCTTACCGAGTGCCTGGGCCGTGACCGGACCAAGCATCAGGTCGCGGAGGTCACCTCGCTCGGGCTGGTGCAGATGACCCGTAAGCGGGTCGGTGAAGGACTGCTCGAGGCGTTCAGCGAGCCATGCGAGCACTGCCACGGCCGCGGCATCATCGTGCACATGGAACCGGTGGACCGGAAGTCCGGCGGCAACCAGCAGCAGCACAACCACGGCGAGGAAGAGCGCACCGGCCGCAGCCGACGCAGCAGGGGCACCAAGGCCAAGGCGGCGCCCGAGCCCGTCGACCACGAGGCTGAGACCAGCAAGCGCCGCGCCGCGGCGTCCGCAATCGCCGCGATCGCCGCTGCCACCACGCACCACGAGGAGGCCGGGTCGCTGTCCAACGTCACCGAACCGGATTCCGGCGAGCAGGGCGCTGTCGAGCCGGACGGTGCCCAGCCGGACGGTGCCCAGCAGGAGAGTGTTCAGCAGGTCGGCACCGGCGAGCAGCCGACGGCGGCTGCACAGCCCGACGTCGCACCACCGACTGCCCGGCCGCGCCGCCGCCGTGCGGCAAGTCGGCCGGCTGGACCGCCGGTACACGCCTCGTGATCGCCGGCCCGGGCAGGCCGCTTTGCCTGTCCGGGCCGCGATGCCGTAGCCTGTACAACGGCCCACAGCGTGTCGGTGGGCCGTTATTGCGTGAGCAGGCCGGACAGCACCGCGCAGCGTGCTCGGCCGGCCGCAAGCCAGTGATCTTTGTGAGCAAGCAGCAGTTCGACAGGAGTGGATCCACGATGTACGCCATCGTCAAGACCGGCGGCAAGCAGTACAAGGTCGCCGTCGGGGACGTCCTGACCGTTGAGAAGCTGGACGGTGAGCCGGGCGCCAGCGTTGCGCTGCCGGCGATCCTGCTGGTCGACGGTGAAGACGTGACCACCGACGCGACCGCGCTGGCCAAGGTGTCGGTCACCGGCGAGATCGTCGGCGCCACCAAGGGCCCGAAGATTCGGATCCACAAGTACAAGAACAAGACCGGTTACCACAAGCGGATCGGGCACCGCCAGAAGCTGTCCCAGATCAAGGTCACCGGCATCGAGAGCGGAAAGAAGTAGCGCCATGGCACACAAGAAGGGTGCGTCCTCGTCCCGCAACGGTCGTGACTCGCACGCGCAGCGACTGGGCGTCAAGCGGTTCGGCGGCGAGCTGGTGAGCGCCGGCGAGATCATCGTTCGGCAACGCGGCACCAAGTTCCACCCCGGCGACCTGGTCGGCCGTGGTGGCGACGACACGCTGTTCGCACTCAGCGCCGGCAACGTGCAGTTCGGCAGCCGTCGCGGTCGCAAGACCGTCAGCATCGTCCCGGCCGAGGGCTGATCTGCCCGGGCCAACAGATCCATCGCGGAGAGCGGGTGCGGGAATCTTCCCGGCCCGCTCTTTGCTTTGCCGACGACCCCACTCCCCGCTATCTCGAAGGACGGCCCGTACATGGTGAGTTTCGTCGACCGGGTGGTCCTGCACGTGACCTCCGGCAACGGCGGCCACGGCTGCACCTCGATCCACCGGGAGAAGTTCAAGCCGCTCGGCGGCCCGGACGGCGGTAACGGTGGCAGGGGCGGCAGCGTCGTGCTGGTCGTCGACCCGCAGGTACACACACTGCTCGACTTCCACCATCACCCGCATCAGAAGGCCGGCAACGGCCGGCCCGGTGCCGGCAAGCATCGCAGTGGTGCGGACGGCGCCGACCTCGAGCTGTCGGTGCCCAACGGAACCGTCGTGCATGATCCGGCAGGAAACGTGCTGGCCGACCTGACCGGAGCCGGCGCCCGATACGTGGTCGCCGAGGGTGGCCGGGGCGGCCTGGGCAACGCCGCGCTAGTGTCGCCGCGCCGCAAGGCGCCCGGGTTCGCCCTGCTCGGCGAGCCCGGCGACACCGTCGACGTGGTGCTGGAGCTGAAGTCGGTGGCCGACGTCGGACTGGTCGGCTTCCCGTCCGCGGGCAAGTCCTCGCTGATCGCGGCGATGTCGGCGGCCCGGCCCAAGATCGCGGACTACCCGTTCACCACGCTGGTGCCGAACCTGGGCGTGGTCAGCGCCGGCAGCACCACCTACACCGTGGCCGACGTGCCGGGGTTGATTCCCGGGGCGGCTCAGGGCAAGGGCCTCGGGCTGGACTTCCTGCGACACATCGAGCGGTGCGCGGTGCTGCTGCACGTGCTTGACTGCGCGACCCTCGAGCCGGGCCGGGACCCGGTCAGCGATCTGGACGCCATCGAGGCGGAGCTGAGCCAGTACGCGGCGAGCCTGGGTGATCTGACCGAACGCCCCCGGCTGGTCGCGCTGAACAAGATCGACGTACCGGAAGCGGCCGAGCTGGCCGACCTGGTGACGGCCGACCTGACCGCGCGCGGCTACCGGGTGTTCCCCATCTCGGCGGTGTCGCGCGCCGGCCTGCGGGAGCTCAGCTTCGCCCTGGCCGAGCTGGTCGAGCAACACCGAGCTGCGCTGGAGGAGCTGCCGCCGGCGCCGATCGTGCTGAACCCGGCGGCGGTCGACGAGTCCGGATTCAGCGTGGAGCCGGACGCCGAGGTCAGCGGGGGGTTCGTGGTCCGCGGCCGCAAGCCGGAGCGGTGGGTGCGCCAGACCCAGTTCGACAACGACGAGGCTGTCGGCTTCCTGGCCGACCGGCTGGCCCGGCTGGGTGTCGAGGACGAGCTTGCCAAGCTCGGTGCCGAGCCCGGTGCCAGCGTGACCATCGGCGACTACGTCTTCGACTTCCAGCCGACCGGCGGGGTGCTGGCCGAGGATTACCAGCCGACCCGGCGGGGCTCGGACGAGCGGCTGGCCGGCTCCGACCGCCGGCGTGCCGACGAGCGGCTGGCCGACAAGCGGTCGCGCCGGGTGCACCTGACCGACGAGGAACTGGCCGCGCAGGAGCAGCACTGATGGCCGGGCACCGCTGATGCCCGCCGGACGGCAGCTGATCGCCACTGCGCCGCGCACGGTGGTCAAGGTCGGCTCGTCCTCCCTCACCCGCCGCGGCCGGCTCGAACCGGCGCGCATCGACGCACTGGTCGATGCGCTGGCGTCCCGACAGGCACGCGGGCAGCAGGTCGTGCTGGTGTCCTCGGGCGCGATCGCGGCCGGTATCGCCCCGCTCGGCCTCAAGGCCCGGCCGCGCGACCTGGCCACCCAGCAGGCGGCGGCCAGTGTCGGGCAGCTGCTGCTCGCCGAGCGGTACGCAGCCTCCTTCGCCCGGTACGGCCTGACCGTCGGGCAGGTGCTGCTGACCGCCGACGACCTGCACCGGCGCGGTCACTTCCGCAACGCCTTCCGCAACATGGAGCGGTTGCTGGCACTCGGCGTGATCCCGATCGTGAACGAGAACGACACCGTCGCCACAGATGAGATCCGCTTCGGCGACAATGATCGGCTGGCGGCGCTGGTGGCCAACCTGGTGCATGCGGACGCCCTGGTGCTGCTGTCGGACATCGACGGGCTGTACACCGACGATCCGCGCCGGGCCGGTGCCCAGTTGATCGAGCAGGTCGCCACGCCGGCAGACCTGGCCACGGTACGGGCGGCAGGCTCTGCCTCGGCGGTGGGTACCGGCGGCATGGCCACCAAGATCGATGCCGCGCTGATCGCGACGGGCGCTGGTATTCCGGTGCTGCTGGCCGCAGCCGACGCGGTGAAGCCCGCCTTGCAGGGGGAGGGCGGCACGTTCTTCGCCGCAACCGGCAAGCGGACTGCGTCCAGGTTGTTCTGGCTGCGGCATGCCACCAGCCCGCGGGGGCGGCTGGTGCTCGATGCCGGTGCGGTGCGCGCTGTCGTGACCGAGCGCGTCTCGCTGCTCACGATCGGGATCACCGCGGTCAGCGGCGACTTCTCCGCGGGTGACCCGGTGGAGCTGGCCGGGCCGGACGGGCAACCGGTCGCTCGGGGCCTGGTCGCCTTCGACAGCGACGACCTGCCCTCGCTGCTCGGCCGACCCACCCGCGAGCTCCCGCCGGAGCTGCGCCGGGAGGCCGTTCACCGGGACGATCTCATTATCCTCTAGGCATGAACCTGGACGAGCCGAGCACGCAGGATGCAGCAGATCAGGTGCGGGCGGTCGCTGCCCGGGCCAAGGCCGCGGCGGTCGAACTCGCGCCGCTGACCCGGGGGCGCAAGGATGCGGCACTGCTGGCGATGGCCGATGCGCTTGATGCGGCAGGTGCCGAGGTACTGGCCGCGAACGCGCGCGACGTCGAGGCGGCCAGCGCCGAGGGCACGCCGGCCCACCTGATCGACCGGCTGCGGTTGGATCCGGACCGGATCGCCGTGATGGCCCAGGGCCTGCGGCAGGTTGCCGCGCTGCCGGATCCGGTCGGCGAGGTGGTGCGGGGCTTCACCCAGCCCAACGGGCTGCAGATCAGCCAGGTGCGGGTGCCCTTCGGGGTGCTGGCCATGGTCTACGAGGCGCGGCCCAACGTGACCGTGGACGCTGCCGGGCTAGCGTTGAAGTCCGGCAACGCCGCGTTGCTGCGCGGTTCGGGCAGTGCGATCGAATCGAACCGGGCGCTGGTCGGGGTGCTGGCGGAGGCGGCGGCCAGGACCGGCCTGCCGGCCGATGCCATCCAGTTGGTGCCGGGTACCGACCGGTCCAGCGTGGCGCATCTGCTGCGCGCTCGCGGCCTCGTCGATGTCATCATTCCTCGCGGTGGTGCCGGCCTGATCTCCTACGTGGTCGAGAACGCCTCGGTTCCGGTGATCGAGACCGGCATCGGCAACGTGCACGTCTACGTCGATGCCAGCGCCGATCTGGACATGGCCGAGCGCATCGTGCTGAACGCCAAGCTGTCCCGGCCGAGCGTGTGCAATGCCGCCGAGTCGCTGCTGGTGCACCGGGCCGTCGCTGACCGGTTCGTGCCTCGGATCACCGCGGCGCTGCAGCAGCGTGGTGTGTTGGTGCACGGTGACGAGGTCTTCGGTGCGCAGGCCGGCGTGCTGGCCGCCGCCGAGCAGGACTGGGCTCAGGAGTACCTGGCTCTCGAGATCGCCGCGCGGGTGGTCGAGGACCTGGACCAGGCGATCGAGCACATCCGTCGCTGGTCGTCCGGGCACACCGAGGCCATCGTCACCGCTGATCTGGCCGCCGCGCGTAGCTTCGTGGCCCGGGTCGATTCGGCCGCGGTCATGGTGAATGCCTCCACCCGGTTCACCGACGGCTCCGAGTTCGGATTCGGCGCCGAGATCGGCATCTCGACGCAGAAGTTGCATGCCCGCGGGCCGATGGGGCTGCCCGAGCTGACCAGCACCAAGTGGGTGGTCTTCGGTGACGGTCAGGTCCGCTGACCGCGCCGCCGGCTGCCGTCCAGTATTCTCACTCTTCGGGCCGCCGCCGTCCCGCGTACAGATCCTGATCGACGTGAGGGTGGGCAGTGGGCGACATCACCGGATTTCTGAAGCACGAGCGGCGGTTGCCGCCCCGCCGGCCGGTCGCGGTCCGGATCCAGGACTGGCGCGAGGTGTACGAGCCGTCCGACGACGCGGTTACGCGGGAACAGGCCAGCCGCTGCATGGATTGCGGCATTCCGTTCTGCCACAACGGCTGCCCGCTGGGCAACCTGATCCCGGAGTGGAACGACCTGGTCTACCGGGACGAGTGGCAGGACGCGATCACCCGGCTGCACGCGACGAACAACTTTCCGGAATTCACCGGTCGGTTGTGCCCTGCGCCGTGCGAGGCCTCCTGCGTGCTGGGCATCAGCCAGGATCCGGTGACCATCGAGCAGGTCGAGAAGGAGATCATCGAGAAGGCCTGGGCCAATGGCTGGGTCACCCCGGTGCCGCCGGCCCGGTTGAGCGGGAAGTCGGTTGCCGTGGTCGGCTCCGGACCTGCTGGGCTTGCCGCGGCGCAGCAGCTCACCAGAGCTGGGCACCGGGTCACGGTGTTCGAACGCGCAGACCGGATCGGTGGCCTGCTGCGCTACGGCATCCCCGAGTTCAAGATGGAAAAGCGCGTCGTGGACCGGCGGATCCAGCAGATGGTGGCCGAGGGCACCGAGTTCCGAACCGGGGTCGACGTCGGGGTCGACATCTCGGCCGCTGAGCTGCGCGCGGGTTTCGACGCCGTGGTGCTGGCCGGCGGAGCAACCGCGTGGCGCGACCTGCCGATTCCGGGACGGGAGCTCGCGGGCATCCACCAGGCGATGGAGTTCCTGCCGCCGGCCAACCGGGTGCAGCTGGGCGATCTGCCCGAGTCCCCGATCTCGGCGGCCGGCAAGCGGGTGGTGATCATCGGTGGCGGCGACACGGGCGCTGACTGCCTGGGTACCTCGCACCGCCAGGGTGCGGCGTCGGTGCATCAGTTCGAGATCATGGCCAAGCCGCCGACCGCACGCTCCAGCGACAACCCGTGGCCTACCTGGCCGCTGATCTACCGCACCGCCTCGGCGCACGAGGAGGGTGGCGAACGGGTCTTCGCAGTCAACACCGAGCGCTTCCTGGACGACGGCAACGGCAACGTGTCCGGGCTGCTGGCGCACGAGGTCGAGTTCGCCGGCGGCCGGTTCGTGAAGGTCGAAGGCAGTGATTTCGAGCTGCCAGCCGACCTGGTGCTGCTGGCAATGGGCTTCGTCGGCCCGGAGCGGGACGGCCTGCTCACCGAACTCGGCGTCGAGTTCACCGAGCGCGGCACGGTGGCCCGCGATGAGGCATTCGCGACCAACCTCGACGGCGTCTTCGTGACCGGCGACATGGGCCGGGGGCAGAGCCTGATCGTGTGGGCCATCGCCGAGGGCAGGTCGGCCGCGGCGGCCGTGGACCGGTACCTGAGCGGGGTGACCGAGCTGCCGGCGCCGATCCTGCCGACCACGACTCCGCAGCGCTGACCGGCGGCGCTTACGATGCGGCAATGACCAGCTCCGATGCCGCAAGCGCGGACAGCTCCCTGGTGGTGTCGGTGCCACCTGGTCGCAGGCGCCGGGTCGGCATCATGGGCGGCACCTTCGACCCGATCCACCACGGCCACCTGGTCGCGGCCAGCGAGGTTGCCGACCTGTTCGACCTGGACGAGGTCGTTTTCGTGCCGACGGGGCAGCCGTGGCAGAAGGTGGACCGCCAGGTGGCGCCGGCCGAGCACCGCTACCTGATGACGGTGGTGGCCACGGCATCCAATCCCCGCTTCTGGGTCAGCCGGGTGGACATCGACCGTCCCGGACCCACCTACACCGTCGACACCGTGCGCGATATCGCCGCCATCCGTCCGGACGCCGAGCTGTTCTTCATCACCGGTGCTGACGCGCTGCAGGCCATCCTGTCCTGGAAGGACGCCGACCAGGTGTTTCGGATGTGTCATCTGATCGGGGTCACCCGGCCGGGGTATCACCTGTCCGGGGACCATCTGCCCTCCGACATCGTGACGCTGCTGGATGTGCCCGCGATGGCGATCTCTTCCTCGGCGGTCCGCGAGCGCGTGCTCAGCGGCCGCCCCATCTGGTACCTGGTTCCGGACGGAGTCGTGCAGTACATCGGGAAGCACGCCCTGTACGCCAAGTAGCCCGTGGTGGTCGGGTAGGCGCAGATCAGCCCCGCCGGACCAGGCCGAAACCGATCTCGTCGGAATAGCTGCCGTCGGGGTTGCGCAGCCGGCCGGCCAGCCGCGCGTCACGGACGAAGCCCGCCAGCTCGGCGGAGCGGGCAGAAGCCACATTGTCCACCTTGCAACCCAGTTCCAGGCGCGCCAAGCCGGCCTGCTCGAAAGCCCAGTTCGTGAGCAGCCGCAGCGCCCTGGTGGTGAACCGCTGGCCGCGGAATTCGGGAAGGATGCCATAACCGATGCGGGCCACGCCGGGCGGCCCGGACCGCCAGAGCGAGATGGTGCCCGCGCCCTGCCCGGACTCCAAATCCAGGATGAGCATCGACGCCGACCGACCGGTCAGCCACTGCAGCCCAGCGGCGGCGGCCCTGGCACGCATCGCCGCCTCGTCCGGCTCGTCTCCGAAGCCCCACCTGCGCGACTCGGCGTTGGCGGCCTCGGCCAGCAACACCGGCCAGTCGGCGGCAGTGACGGGGCGTAGTTCGATCCGATCATCAGCCAGCCGCCGCAGCCGGGGAAGGCCGGCCGCGATCCGCTCGCCCGGGTCGGTGTCCAGCCGCGCGAAGAGCGCGTGATCGGACCATCCGTGCTGGCTGCGGTTCGAGCTGCGCAGCGTGCCTTCGTAACGGAAGCCGGCCTGCAGCGCGACCGCAGCCGAGGCAGTGTTGGCCTGGTCGGCGCGGATCTCGATGCGGTGCAGCCCCTGCGCGAAGCCGAAGTCGGCCAGTGCCCGCGCGGCTCTCGTCGCCAGGCCCTTGCCCCAGTGCGAGCCGGCCACCCAGTAGCCGATCGCCGGCTCGTGGCCGGCGCCCGGAAGCTGCAGGGCCGCAGACCCGACGAGTTCGCCCGCCAGCTCCATCGCACACTCGATCCTGGTGCCGGTACGGCGGCCGTCCACCGCGAACCGCGTCACGTAGTCGCGAGCGTCCCGGAGGGTGTAGGGCCGGGGCAGCGGCAGGTACTCCGACATCCGGTCATCTCGCATGATGTCGGCCACCAGTGGGGCGTCCGCCGGGCTCCACGGCCGCAGCAACAGCTCGCCGGATTGCAGCTCCAGCCCGTCCAGTTCCAGGCCGTTCCATGTCCCCATGGCGTCCAGATTGCCAGATGTAACCATTCCTATTTCGGTCCTGTGGGCGCCACGTACGATGGCCTCGTGGTTCTCAACAAGCTGCTGCGCGCAGGCGAAGGCAAGATGGTCCGCCGGCTCACCTCGATCGCTGATCACATCGACAGCCTCGAGGAGGATTACGTCGACCTCACCGACGCCGAGCTGCGCGCCCTGACCGACGAGTTCAAGCAGCGCTACGCCGACGGCGAGACGCTGGACGAGCTGCTGCCCGAAGCCTTCGCGGTGGTGCGCGAGGCCGGCCGCCGGACCCTGGGCCAGTTCCACTACAAGGTGCAGCTGATGGGCGGTGCCGCGCTGCACCTGGGCAACATCGCGGAGATGAAGACCGGTGAGGGCAAGACGCTGGTCTCGACCTTGCCCGCGTACCTGAACGCGCTGTCCGGCGACGGGGTGCACGTCGTCACCGTCAACGACTACCTCGCCTCGCGCGACGCCGACTGGATGGGCCGGGTACACCGGTTCCTCGGCCTGTCCGTGGGCAAGATCCTGTCGAACATGACGCCGGAGGAGCGCCGGCTGTCCTACGCCGCGGACATCACCTACGGCACGAACAACGAGTTCGGTTTCGACTACCTGCGCGACAACATGGCCTGGGACCCGAATGACCTGGTCCAGCGCGGGCACAACTTCGCGATCGTCGACGAGGTCGACTCCATCCTGATCGACGAGGCACGGACACCGCTGATCATCTCGGGCCCGGTGGAGGAGAACCAGCGCTGGTACCCGGAGTTCGCCCGGCTGGCGCCGCGGATGCAGAAGGACGTGCATTACGAGGTCGAGGAAGGCAAGCGAACCATCGCGGTCACCGAGGCCGGGGTCGAGTTCGTGGAGGATCAGCTCGGCATCGACAACCTGTACGAGGCGGCGAACACGCCGCTGGTCGGCTTCCTGAACAACGCCCTGAAGGCCAAGGAGCTGTTCAAGCGGGACCGCGACTACATCGTGCGCGACGGCGAGGTGCTCATCGTCGATGAGTTCACCGGCCGCGTGCTGGCCGGACGGCGCTACAACGAGGGCATGCACCAGGCCATCGAGGCCAAGGAAGGCGTGCAGATCCAGCAGGAGAATCAGACGCTGGCCACCGTCACGCTGCAGAACTACTTCCGGCTCTACACCAAGCTGTCCGGCATGACCGGTACCGCGCAGACCGAGGCGGCCGAGCTGCACCAGATCTACAAGCTCGGCGTGGTGCCCATCCCCACGAACAAGCCGATGATCCGGATGGACGAGACGGATCTGATCTACAAGACCGAGGACGCCAAGTTCGCCGCCGTGGTCGACGACCTGGCAGAGCGGCACGAAGCCGGTCAGCCCGTGCTTGTCGGTACCGCCAGCGTCGCAAAATCCGAGTTGCTGTCGAACCTGCTGCTGCGCCGGGGGATCCCGCACGAGGTGCTCAACGCGAAGCAGCACGATCGGGAGGCCGCGATCGTCGCCATGGCCGGCCGCAAGGGTGCGGTCACTGTCGCCACCAACATGGCCGGTCGCGGTACCGACATCATGCTCGGCGGCAACCCCGAATTCATCGCGGACATGTCGCTGCGGGAGCTGGGCCTGTCGCCGGCAGAGACGCCCGAGGAGTACGAACAGGCGTGGCCGGATGCCATCGCGAAGGCGAAGGAGGCGGTAGCCCGCGAGCACGACGAGGTGGTCGAACTCGGCGGCCTGTACGTGCTTGGCACTGAGCGGCACGAGTCGCGGCGCATCGACAACCAGTTGCGTGGCCGCTCCGGACGGCAGGGTGACCCGGGGGAGTCCCGGTTCTACCTGTCCATGGGCGATGACCTGATGGTGCGGTTCAACGGCGAGCGGGTTGCGGCGATGATGAACATGCTGCGGCTGCCGGAGGACACCCCCATCGAGAACAAGATGGTGTCGCGCTCGATCCAGTCCGCGCAGACCCAGGTGGAGGGCCAGAATTTCGAGATCCGCAAGGACGTCCTCAAGTACGACGAGGTGCTCAACCAGCAGCGGACGCTCATCTATGAAGAGCGGCGAAAGGTGCTGAGCGGCGCGGACCTATCGGATCAGATCCGGCCCATGATCACCGACGTGGTCACCTCCTACGTCGAAGGCGAGACCGCATCGGGCTACCCCGAGGAATGGGACCTGGAGAATCTGTGGACAGCGCTGCGCACGCTGTACCCGATCTCGCTGTCGATCGAGGAGGCCATCAAGACGGCCGGCGGTGACGTCAACGACCTGACCCGCGAGTTCCTGGTCGAGGAGATCGTCGCCGACGCCCAGGCCGCCTATGACCAGCGCGAGGAGGAACTCGGCGCCGAGAACACCCGGGAGCTGGAGCGTCGGGTGCTGCTGTCGGTGCTGGACCGCAAGTGGCGCGAGCATCTGTACGAGATGGACTACCTGCGCGAGGGCATCACACTGCGCGCGATGGCTCAGCGCGATCCTCTGGTCGAGTACCAGAAGGAGGGCTATGACATGTTCATGGCCATGATGGACGGTATCCGGGAGGAATCGGTCGGCTTCCTGTTCAACCTGGAGGTCGAGATCGAGCAGGCGCCTCCGGTCGAGCCGGCACTTGCCGAGTCGGACGAGGCGCTCGACCCGGAGGCGGTGCTGTCCGCGATCGCGGCCGGCGGCGACGGATCACATCCGCACATTCAGGCCAAGGGATTGGACCGCAGCGAGCCGACCCGCGGCCTGACCTACACCGCCCCTGCGCTGGGTGAGGACGAGCCGGAGGTGCGGCACGATGCGGCGGCACCCAAGGCATCTGGCAGCCGCACCGCGACGAACGCGCGGGAGCGACGGGGGAATCCGAACCGTGGAAGCCGGGGCAACAAGCGCAAGCGCTGACACTGTCCGCGGCATCTTCGGGCAGCACGGGTCCTCGCACGACTTCGCTTGACGGCGTGCGCGCGCTGGGCCGGCGACCTGCAGGCGACTCGTCCAGGCCGCCGCTCTCTCGCATCGGGGCTGACGTTCTTCAGAGCGTGACTGTTGAGATCGGTCCTGCGTACGTGAATGCCCTGGCGGATGTTTCTGCCGTCAGCCGAGCTGGAGCCGGATGCATCGCCACCTGCCATCCAAACCTTCCAGTCGGACAGCGATGGCCCTGAACCGATCCGGAAGCTGGATCACTGCCGCGGCTTCGACTACACCGTCGGCCGGTTCTCGCAGGTGCACCGAGTGCAGCATTGCCGGCTTGCCCGCGGTGCCCAGGCGACCAATTCGGCCGGCGTTGCGCGCGAGTCCCGCGTGCACGCTGGGCGAGCAGTGCGGAATCAGCTGGTGGGCCGACCGCCGTCCGGTTCCGGTCTCGATGATCGCGATGAGGAGCCGCCGCACGAACACCTCCGGATCAGGCAACTCCTGACGCGGCGTCGGTCGGGGGTCAAAATCGTCGGTCGGTTGCTGCAGCCGTAGTCGTGACGGCGGCGGTTCCTCCTGGAACGGCAATGGCCGGTCGAGTGGCCCGACGAGGCTGAGCCGCGGCGCAAGCTCGTCATCGAATGGCGGTTCGCACACCGGTGCGGGATGGATCTCAATCAACCCTGCTGGGGAAGGCTGGCGGGCGCTAGTGGCGGCCAAGCTGGTGGACATTCAGCTGCGACCTTTCGGATCGGAGGGAACGATGAGGCGCTGGCCTGGTCGAAGCAGGCCGGGATCAGAGCCGATCACCCGCAGGTTCTGCCGATACCAGTACGGCCACGCGATGGCGATGTCGTGATCGTTGGCTCGCGGCCCCAGCTCGCGTGCGGTCAGTGACCAGAGCGAGTCGCCGGCCTGCACGGTCAGTGCCCGTTGCCGGTTCGGGCCTTGAGGCGCTACGGGCGTTGCTGTAACGGGCTGCTGCGGCGCCGGCGCCGCGCCGGGCCAGGGTGCGCTGCTGGGTGGAACCGTGCCGTCTACCTGAGAAGGCGAGCCCGGCTGTGGCGGTGTCGCCGGTGTTGAAGGAGAGACCTGGCGGCTGGGCCTGGGCGCGGGAGTCGTTCCCGCAGGAGCGCCCGGTGTGGAACTGGTCGCTCCGGTGTCTGCCGCTGTAGGGGCCGGCGGTTGTTTCTGGACCGGCGGTGGCGTCGCGAAGGTGGGCGGTGCTGAGCCGGCGGGCAGGGCTGCGGTCGGCCATGCTGGCGCGATCGGGTTTGTGACGTCGGCGGGCGCAGGCTTGCCCGGTGCTGCACCGCCGGGCGGTCGGGTGGGGCCATCGGAAGCGGTAGTCGGCCAGCCCGCCGACGGCGCCGTGGTGTCCGCGGCCTGGGGTGCCGGGCCCACCGACACCGGCCAACCCGGCGCGGCCGCGCTCAACGACAAGCCAGCGGGTGCCGCGGTCCTCGGGCTTGCGTGGGCGGTGACGGGGCTCACGAACAGGGAGAGCCCGACGGATGTGACGACGGCGCGCCTGAGCTTGGGCGGGACCGAGCGGGCGAGCGCGGCAGCGATGCCGTTGCGGCGGCCGGTTCGCTCGACCCAGCAGGCCGCAGCCAGGGCGATGAGCATCCAGGCGACCGCAAGCCAGAGCAGGGCCCCCGCTGCCGGGGCAATGACGTGGTCGATGCCGACCTGGGAGTTCCATTTCTCGGGGTCTCGGAGCTCGTACAGCAGCTCCTTCGGTGCCGGCCGGAAACACATCAGTCCGGCGAAGGTTGCTGCCAGGCCGGTCCGAGCTACCCATCGATGCATCATCGTTTCGCTCCCTTGCCTACGTTTGCATCCGTTTGCATCTAATAACTCTGGGTTAGCTTCGGCAACTTGTGGCTTTTCGCCTGTGGATAACGCCGC
Organism: Jatrophihabitans sp.; assembly: GCA_036261575.1. Taxonomy (GTDB): domain Bacteria; phylum Actinomycetota; class Actinomycetes; order Mycobacteriales; family Jatrophihabitantaceae; genus Jatrophihabitans_A. The sequence goes on along the minus strand of DATAKO010000129.1, from coordinate 34,514 downwards.
CCTTCGGTGCGAGGCACGGTCGGCGGTTGCTCGGGCGTCCACGTGCTGGCGACAGGAGTGCAGGGACGGAGGTCAACAGGGACGGAGGTCAACAGGGACGGAGGTCAACAGGGACGGAGGTCAACTAGCGTGCGACGTCGCCCACGGCACCTGCATAGCGGTGCAGGCTAGGGTGTGGTATGCGCCAATTACGCAGATCGATCGGTATGTGTGGTTGTCCCTTTCGGCCACGCCTCACGTGCGAAAGCGGGGAGCGGGGGTGAACCGATGGGATGACCTCTTCGCCGATGTGGAGGGTCGATCCGCAGCATGGGATCTCGCCGAGCGCGCGGCCGAGATCGAGGACCGCACTCGTTCGGAGCTCAGCCGGATCGCGATCGCGGACCGGCTGCGTGCGGCGGTCAACGCGCGATTGCAGGTGAGTTGCCGAGGCGGTCTGGCGATGACCGGCCAGCTGGCACGGGTGCATGGCGAGTGGCTGCTGATGGTGCATGAACATGGCCGTGAATCGCTCGTTGCGACGCGTCACGTTCAGTCGATCAGGGGCCTCGGCCGTTACTCCTCGCCGTCAACAACACAGTCGACGGTGGATCTTCGGTTCGGACTCAATCTGGCACTGCGGCGCGTGGCACGCGAACGCTCCCCTGTGCGGTTGCACCTGGTTGACGGCGTCATCGACGGCACGATCGACCGGGTGGGCTCGGACTTCTGTGACGTGGCCCTGCACGCGGCGAACGAGCCGCGCCGGCGTGGCACGGTTCGAGAGGTTGCGCTGGTTCCGATCGCTGCTCTGGTTGCCGCGACCCGTGCCGCGTGAGTCTTTGTGAACCTTCGGCCGCGGACGAGTCGCTGCCGCCGGAGGCCGGCTGACCGGGCGAGCGGCTGATCAGTCGATGCGCGACTCGATGTAAGGGTGTTCGGCGACGAACTGGCGAGTCTGGTCGTACATGCGCGTGATGTAGGACTCCAGTTGCTCCCGCTCGACTCGCCACTGCCCGCGGCCGCCGATCTTGATGGCTGGTAGCTCACCGGAGCGTACGAGGGCATAGGTCTGGGAGTCCGAGATGTTGAGCACCGCAGCGACATCGGAAAGGGTGAGGAATCTCGGTTCGTCCACGCGCCGTTCCTCCGTTCCTGCGCCGGTAGCGAGATCTCGTGCGGCTCTGGTCAGCAACCCTAGCGACGTTATGCCAGCGCTGCGTGCCGCGGTCCTCTGCTCGATCCAGCGGAGGACAGTGTTGCAGCCGCGACCTCGACCGGTGTGCTGCTGTCCACAGGATCTGGGTGTTCTCGCCTCCAAGCGCTGAGAGATTGTGGAAAATGACCTGTATGACTGAAACATCCAGAGCTCTTGTGGAGCCGTCGCCACTTCCGCAACGGCTTCAGCGGCCAAGCTGGCTCGATCTCCGTCTGGTCGCCGGCGTCGTGCTGATCCTGGCGTCAGTCGTCGGGGGCGCCACGATCATCTCGGCGGCTGACCACCGTCAAGCTCGGTGGGCGGTGACGCGTGACTTGGCTGCCGGCACCGTGCTGAGCGCTGGTGATCTCAGATCAGTTCGGGTCCAGCTGGGTGGTGCGGACAACGAGTACCTACCGGTTACTGAGGCTGTGGTCGGACGTGCGATCGATCAGGCGATGGCCGCAGGCATGTTGCTGCCGCGCGCGGCGCTCGCGGCACCGCCGACAGGAATTACAGTCACGATCCCGTTGCTGCCTGACAACGGGCCGCAGATCTCCCAGGGAGATCGGATCACGGTCTGGCTCTCCACCAAGACATGCCAGGGAGAGGTGCTGCTCAGCGGCGTGGCGGTGCAGGATGTCACCCGGTCCGGCGATGCCAGCTTCGGCTCCGAGGGAGGCTCGGTACTGGTTGTCAACGTGCCCGCCGTGGACGCCCGTCGCGTGGTGGCCGCACTCGACCTGGATGGCGCGGTCATCCGCGCTGGGATTCTTGGAGGCGGTCAGCAGCCGGACCGCGTTTCCCAGGACTTGGCGGCGTGCACCCCGGCAGGAACCGCTGGCTCGGCATCTGCTGGCAGTGCGGATGGCACTCGATGACCACTGCGATCATCACGGCGGCCGACGGCGCGGCCTGGGAGGCAAAGCTGGTCAGTGCGCTGGCCGCCGCCAAGGCCGAGTTGACGGTGACGCGGCGCTGCGTCGACGTCGTGGAGTTGGCGGCCGTGGCAGCCAGCGGCCAGGGGGCGTTGGCGCTCGTCGATGCGCAGTTGCGGCGGTTGGATGCCGACATCGTGGAGCGCCTGCTCGGAGCTGGCATCGCCGTGGTGGGAGTCATCGCCGCCGACAGCGATGTAGACCGATTGCGAGAGGCCGGCATAGCGTTCGCAATCCCAGGGGACGCCGGCATCGAGGTGTTCGTGGACGTCGCACGAGCGGCACTAGCGGCGCTCACCGGCGATAAGCCCGCGGCGATCGAGCGTGGGTTGGCCGATCCGGCAGCGGCCACGGGCCCGGCTCGCCTCGGCCTCATTCCGGAGCTGAGCGACGCCGAATCACCCTCAGACGAGTTCCGGGGCCTGATCGTCGCCGTGTGGGGTCCCACGGGTGCGCCGGGTCGAACCACCGTTGCTATCAACCTCGCCGAGGAGATCAGCCGCTTAGGCAGTAGCTGCCTGCTCATCGATGCAGACGTATACGGCGGAGTCGTGGCGAACTGCTTGGGCCTGCTGGACGAGTCGCCCGGGCTCGTGGCGGCCTGCCGGCAGGCGGGAGCGCATCGGTTGGATCATGCCAGCCTCGCCGCACTCTGCTGGCAATGCTCGCCCACGCTGCGAGTTCTGACCGGTACGGTCCGGGCGGATCGTTGGCCCGAAGTGCGACCCACAGCATTGGAAAGGACGTTGGAGCTTTCTCGTGGCCTTGCCGAATGCGTGGTGCTCGATCTCGGCTTCGCGCTGGAATCTGATGAGGAGCTGAGCTTCGATACCGCGGTACCTCGCCGAAACGGAGCCACGCTGGCTGCGCTGGACTGCGCTGACCTGGTGGTTGCTGTCGGCGCCGCGGATCCGATCGGGTTGCAGCGACTGGTGCAGGGCCTGGATGAATTGCACACCACGGGCATGGAAGCTCCTGTCTGGGTTGTCGTGAACAAGGTTCGAGGCTCGGTAGTGCCGGGGAACGCTCGTGTCGAACTGGACGCTGCCCTGCGGCGATTCGCAGGACGTCCCGCTGCCGCCTTCTTGCCCTACGACCGTGAGGGACTTGATCGCGCCACGTCGACGGGACGGTCGTTGGCCGAGACTTCTCCCAACAGTCCCTTCCGGCAGGCCGTCATCGACCTGGCCGTTGCCGTCTGCGGGCGGGATAGGCCTGCGCGCGGGCGGCGAAGGCGCCGAAAATCAGCTTGATCCGCGATAGCCCGAGCCGGTGTAGCCGCCAGCGGCCGAGTTGGGGGAGATCACCACCGGTCGCGAGTGTCGACACAGCGGCAGCCGGCCGGATAGCTCGGCCTCGTCGTGCCAGTCGTGACACGATGGAGCTCCATCGCCGCAGGCGCCAGGACGAAGAGGGAGCGATATGAGCGAACGGTTGCAGCCGCTCGACGTCTCCTTCCTGTACCTCGAAGGTCCCACGACTCCCATGCACGTCGGAGGCCTGGCGGTCTTCGAACCTCCCGAGGAGGGCTTCGACTACGAGACGTTCGTCGAGCTGATCGAACGCCGTATCGCACTGGTGCCCAGGTTCCGTCAGAAGATCAAGACCGTGCCGGGACATCTGGCAAATCCCGTCTGGGTGGATGATTCTGACTTTGATCTCGGCTATCACGTCCGCCGGTCGGCGCTGCCCAAGCCTGGCTCGGATGAGCAGTTGCGCGAGCTCGTTGCCAGGGTCCAGTCCCGCCCGCTCGACCGAAACCGCCCGCTCTGGGAGATGTATCTCGTCGAAGGCCTGGCCGACGGGCATTTCGCCGTTATTCAAAAGACCCACCATGCGATGGTTGACGGGATCAGCGCCGTCGACATCGGCCAGGTCATCCTCGACTCGACCCCCGTCCCGCGCGAGATCCCCGAGGATCTCTGGATGCCTCGTCCGGAGCCCGCTGCGGCGACGCTGGTGGTCGACGCGCTGGCCGAGCTGATCCGGCGCCCCACTGCCGTCGCGGACACGGTTCGAATCGGCCTGGCTGATGCGCGCCACGTATCGTCGCGGCTTACCTCCGCAATCGGTGGTGCGCTGTCTGCGGCGCGCATCGCGGCCAGGCCGGCCCCCGCCTCCCCGCTCAATGTCCAGATCGGATCTCAACGACGCTTCGCTGTCGCGCGGACGGATCTGGAGTCCTACCGGGCGGTGCGCAGACACGCCGGCGGCACGGTCAATGATGTAGTCCTGGCCACCGTAGCCGGGGCGATCCGGGGCTGGCTGCTGTCTCGCGGCGAGCCGGTCACAGCGGCGACCAGCATCCGGGCGATGGTTCCTGTCAGTATTCGCGGCGACAGCGACAGCGGCCAGCTCGGTAACCGCGTCTCCTCCTACCTGGTCGATCTGCCTGTCGGGGAGCCGAACCCGATAGTGCGCTTGAGCCAGGTGAGCTACGCGATGAAGGGCCACAAGGAGTCCGGCCAATCGGTCGGAGCCGAGGCGCTCGTGGCGCTGTCTGGCTTTGCGCCGCCAACCTTGCATGCGATGGGAGCAAGGGCTGCCAACAGTTTCACCCGGCGCCTCTTCAACGTGGTGGTCACGAACGTTCCCGGCCCGCAGTTCCCGCTCTACGCCGCCGGGGCGCGAATGGTCGAGATGTTTCCGGTAGTCCCGTTGGCTGCCGGGCAAGCGCTGTCGATCGGACTGACTTCCTACAACGGCAGGGTCTACTTCGGCCTGAATGCCGACCGGGATGCGATGTTCGACGTGGAGGTGCTCGGGTCCTTGATCGAGGAATCCCTTGCAGAGCTCGTCGAAACGGCCGACGCGGTCAAGGGCCGGTGAGTCGTGGCAACTCGACGACGGAGGCCGCGGCGCGCATTCGTGTTCGGCGGCGGCGGAGTGCTCGGATTCGCCTGGATCGTTGGTGCGCTCACCGCGCTGCAACACGAGCGTGACATCGTCCCGGCCGGGGAGGACCTCATGATCGGGACATCGGCCGGAGCGGTCACAGCGGCACTGCTCGGTTGCGGCATTGAGGTCGACGGCATGCGCCGACACCAGTTGGGCATGCCGCTGCCTGAAGATCCGCCCATCGCGTGGAACTACGACCGGGATTCCGGTGGCAGCGTCCCGCCTCGTCCGGGCTGGCGCCCAGGCTCCCCGAGGCTGGTCTGGGGCGGCCTCCGGCACCCGTCCGAGGTGCCGCCGATCGTCGCGCTGTCGGGTTTGCTGCCAGCCGGCAGGGGCGATCTGTCTCCCATCGGCGACATGATTCGAGGGCTCGGTGGCCAGCTGGACAGCGGGTGGCCGGAGACCCCGGTCTGGTTGGTCGCTACTGATTACGTCACCGGCCGGCGTGCTGTGTTCGGTCAACCTTCGGCCCCACGTGCCGTGCTGGCTGAGGCTGTCCGCGCTTCATGTGCCATCCCCGGTTGGTATGCACCGGTGCGCATCGGCGGACGAAGCTACGTCGACGGCGGGACCGTCTCCAATGCTTCCGTCGACCTTGTAACGCCAGGAGCATTCGATGAGGTGTTCGTCTTCGCGCCGATGGCCGCTCTCGTGCCGGACAGCCCGCGGGCTCCGGTAGCCATGATCGAACGTCGGATTCGCAAAGCGGTGACGCGCGGCATCATGCGTGATGTGAACAGACTGCGCGGCAGCGGTACCAGAGTGACCGTGTTGACCCCCAACACCGAGGACTTGTCCGTGATGGGAGCCAACCTGATGAACCCCAGACGACGGATCGAAGTGCTGCGCAGTGCCATGCGAACTGTCGCCGCCGAGCTGCACACCCAATCGAGTCGAGCAGGTCAGAGCAGGGGGCATTAGTGCGCGTCTACGTTCCTGCCACGTCCGGGATGTTGAGGGCGCTCGCCCGCGACGGTGAGCTCGGTCCGCCGCCCGTGACAGCATTCGCGGTAACCCCCGGACTGCGCGAGTACTACGTCGACGACGATCTCGAAGAGCTTGAATATGCCGCATCAAGCGAGGCAGCGCGGGCAAGTCTGCGATTACTCGACGCCGACGAGGCCTCGGCCAGGCGCCGAGTCGTCGTTTCGGCCGATGTAGCCGACAGTGCTGTGCAGATCCGAGACGATCTGGACCTCGGCGTCGTCCGGGTCGAGACCGCAATTCGCCTGCAGTGGTGTGCGGCCGTTCATGTTGACGATGCGGAGGCTGAAGCAACTGTCGCCATCGCGGCCAGGTCAATCGATGCGGCAGACCTGGGCGAGCCGGACGCTGAGGATCGGGTCGATGACAGCGAGGGATTCGAACTCTCCTGGTACGCGACGCAGGAGTTGCCGGATCTGCTTGTTGAACTTGGCTGAATGCCGCACGTCTCGCGCCGAGCCTCATCACGGCATTGCCAACTGGATCGGTAGCGTGCCGCCGGGGTGGTGCCGGAAGCGGTCGGTGACGAGCAGGCCGCGCCCAGGCATGCCAGTGGTGTGTTCTCTCGAGATTCGTACTCCCAGCAGTTCGCCGTCTACCTGTGCCGGCTGCAACAGCACCCCCGTGCGATGTCGGCGGATCTCGGCGCCGAGCCCGCGGAAGGTGACCAGTAGGTCGTCGGTACGGGCAGCAATGACAACCGGGATATCGCCGGTAGCAACGATCTTCGCAAGCCGGTCACCTACCTCGGTGTCCGAGAACGCCTCCGCGTCGTCAACGACCAGGAACTCTCCCTCGTCCACGAGGCGACGGTCGGACGGATCGATCACCGCCAACTGGTGCTGACCCGCCCATGATCTGAGCGGCGATCGTGCCGGGGCGGCGACGCTTACCTGGACGCCGAGCTGCCGCACCTGCTCCGCGATCAGGCGCGCGGCGGTGGACTTTCCGCTGCGTGACGGGCCGGCAATAAGGAATCGTCGCTCAGCTCCCAGTACATCGCAGTCCACCGGGCCAGCTTCGTCACCTCCCATCCCCAACCGGACGCCGGTGGAGGGGCTGCCGATCATGCTGAGGTCAACCCGTTCCGGAAGGGCGGCGAGGCGAATCGGGGCTCCTTCGCCGATCCGGCCGTCATCGAGGGCCGCCGCTCGAATGGCCTGCCACTGTGCCGCGGATTCGGCTGCAGCGTCAAACAGCCCGAGCTGGAACTCGACGGCTTCGTCGGCGAGCACTCCGTGTCCTGGTCGGGAGGTTGTGGGCATCGCGTCGGCTCTGATGCCGGCCAGCGAGTAATCGGCGGCATCCGCCAGTGGCAACACCAGTTTGCGCCCGGCAGCCGAGGAAACCTTGGGCGAGAGCAGCTGGCGGTCACCGGTGACCACGATAGAAAACCCGGCCGCCGGCGCCTGCCGCATCAGTCGCAGAAACTGCTCGGTGCCGCGACCACCGGTCAGTTCCTCATCAGCAGCCGTAAAGGAATCCCAGCCGTCAAGCACGACCAGGATGTGTGGCAATGATTGTCCCTGCGCCCGTGCTTCGGCCGCGCTTCCCACACCGCTCGCGGACAGGCGCCGGTTCCGCGCGGCAAGCTCAGCTCCGAGTCGTTGAACGAGTAACGCCAACCGAGCTGGATCGTCCAGATCGGCGTATGTCCCGCAATGCGGCAGCTGCCGAGCAGGAGCCAGGCCGCCTCCGCCGCAGTCGAGTACGTACACGTGCAGATCTGCTCCGGGCAGCTGGGCGACTGCGAGCCCGATCGTAGTGCGCGCCGCGGCCGTCCGCCCGGACCGTGCCGCACCGATGATGGCAAGCGAGCCACCTTCGGCGAGGTCGTGTGTCAGTGGCCGCTGCGCTTGCTCGCCCGGAATGTCGAGCACGCCTAGGCTCAATCGGGTCGAGTGCTGGACCGCCGAAACCGCGAAGAACGGCGGAAGCGGGTCAAGCCACGGGCGGTTGGGGAATCGACGATGCCGGGCGGCCTGGACGAAGCACCGCTGCAGCTCTGCCAGCTCCGTCTCCGCGACATCGTCGGCCGGGAGTGCAACGGCTCGATTCCACGCATCCAGCGGAGTGATGTGGACCTGATCCGGTCGCAGCGTCGGCAGCGTGACCCGTGCCGCCTGGAACTCGGTCAGCTCGCCGTCCGCCGATCGCGCAACAGCTCGCCCTGGCGTGGACCGGCTTATCCGGTAGGCCCGATCATCGTTGATGACATCGATCGACTCGCTGGCGTCCGTAACACGTAGCGCAACTCGTAACGACATATTGGCCTTGATGTCCTGTGAAAGTACGCCGCTCGGCCGTTGTGTGGCGAGGATGAGGTGCACGCCGAGCGAGCGGCCCCGTTGTGCGACACCGAGCAGACCGTCGAGAAAGTCGGGCAGCTCCTCGGCCAGGGTGGCGAACTCATCGATCACCAGCACGAGTCGGGTGAGCGGTTGAGCATCCTGATCGGCCTGTGCGTGGAAGCTTTCAAGGTCAGACACGCCAGCGTCGGCGAACGCCCGCTCGCGGCTCTGAAGTTCTGCCTCGAGCGAGATGAGCGCCCGCTTCGTGAGTTGCGAATCGAGGTCGGTGACCAGCCCGAGCACGTGGGGGAACTCGGCGCACTCCGCGAAGGCGGCACCCCCCTTGTAGTCGATGAGTACGAAAGAGAGACGATCGGGGCCGTGGTCGCAAGCCAGTGCGGTGACCAGCGAGCGAAGCAGCTCCGACTTGCCCGCCCCGGTGGTTCCCGCAATGAGCACGTGCGGCCCATCCTTGACCAGATCGAGGGTCCACGGCTTTCCGCTGCCCATTCCGACCGGTGTCGGCCCCGACCAATTTCGATCCCACCGCGTAGCGATCGACTTCGATGTCAGCTCATCCAGGTTGAGCAGCTCGGTGAGCCGCTGCTCGAGAGGAATCCGGCGGCCAGTGGCTTCTGCGTCCGTGAGGGGAGACAGGGCCCGGCTGAACTCCTCGGCCCAGGCGGCGCTCACTCCATCAGGCCAGACTTCGAGTTCACCGCACTCAGGAGCGCGCAGCCGAGCGCAGCCGGCTGCCGCATGTTCGAGCACGAAGCTGGCGCGAACCCAGGCAGGCAGTGACTTCACCTGAGCCGACAGGCACAACGCGGTGATGCCATTAGCAGCCGTGTGCTCCAGCAAACCGGAATACCCGGGCTCCACGCCCAGCTTGTCCGCGGGGTCGATGATGAGCACGGTCCACCGAGCCGCGGTTGGCGCGCCTGGGCCGGCTGTGTTCTCGGTGGACTCCGCGATGCGGTTGAGCTCCTGCAAGATCGTCATGCGTGCCGACCCGGAAGTTGCCACCGCCTTCACATGCGCATCGCACCACCGCAGCCATCGCCAATCAGCCTCGCTGCACGGGTCGAAGAGGCAGATGACGTCCAAGTCATTCGGGCTGTGCAGGGCGAGCAGCTGCGCGACTACGAACCGGGCCGACGCCAGCTGCTCGGCCCGCGGGCCGGCGAGCCCCACCGGCCCCGCAGACAACGCAACTGTCGCCGGAACTGCCCGTAACTCACCCGCCGAGCTCGTGCGATCGGCTGTACGCATCGTGGTGCGTGCGAACTGGTCAGCCAAGCCGACGCGCGCGTGCAGCTCGCTGTGCCCGCGCAGGCGTCGCTCCCAGAGCCGGCAATCCGGAAGTCCTGCCGCGTGCAGGACGACCGCCGGGCCAGGAAACTGGCGATGAAGCGCATGCTCCTCAGCAGCGAGTGCTGCTTCGACCTCGCCGGCCAGGGCCTTGCCGGCGAGGGACCTGTTGCGGCGCCGTTCCCGCTCGGTGCGGGACCAGGCTCGTCGATCCGCTGCCATGCTTGCGACCAGGGACAGCGGGCTCATAGCGGCCAGCGCGAGCATCTGGACCGAGCGGAATGCTGCGGCGAGGACAACCGCAGTCGCGGCTGGCACCACTGCGGCGACCCAGGACAATTTCGGCCGTGGGTTTTGTTCGGACAGGTTCGGGGCCACCAGTTCGGTCGGTTGCCAGTCGGTCGTCGTTCGCGGCGGGCGGTGAACGAGAAGCTTTCCGTCCGGCGCCTGCTGCGTCGCGGCCGGCGGCTCGGTGACGCCTTGAATCACGAACCGGGTTCGGCCCGCGACGATCATCCTGTCGACAGGAACCGGATGTGGTTGCTCGGTGAGCGTGATCTGGCCAAGCTGTGATCCGTTGGTCGATCCGAGGTCGCGAACGGTGACCGAGTGCAGCCCCACCTCGAAACACAGGTGATGCCGGGAGAGATCGGGATCGTCCAGCTGGATGCTCGCTGTCTGAGCTCGGCCGACAACGTGAGACCCTCGGGAGAGCGCGTAACTCTTTCCCGAATCTGGCCCGGACTCGACCCGAAGCAGAACGCCCGTGGGGTCAGACTGCATCGCTGGGCGCACCGTGCGCAGCACGCAGCCGGAGCGTAAACCGGGCTCGCCCAGCATCGCTCGGTCACCGACGAGACCGCCTGAGGTGAACAGCTGCGCTTCGGTCGGGATCAGGCCGAGCTCGCGCAAGCGCTCCAGCACTCGCTGCCAGGGTGCCGGCCGACGGCTCTGCACGGCGATGTCGCACTCGCTGCCCTGGCCGTCCACGAGCGTCAGGTTGATGCGCATGTCGAGAGTGTTGTCGATTTCAGCACGGGAGAAATCGCAGCGCCGACATCTGTGGATAACCGGGACAGGGCGATCGACTTATCCACAGATGCCGTATTCGCTGTCGATGCACCAGCCACTGCCACCTAGCTTCGAAGCCGGACCTATCCCAGCGACACAGATGAGGCATCGCAGATGAACGGCTTCAAAGTCACCCCCCAGCAGTTGAGCACCCTCGGCGTCTCCTGCGACCGCACTGCGACCGAGGTGCGCGGTCAGCACGTGGCACTGCGCGGGCAGCTCTCGCCATTGTTCGGAACCGAGTGGTCAGGGGCCGCGGCCGCCCAGTTCGCCGAGCTCTATGACCAGTTCAACGCGAATGCGCAGGGCTTGAGTCAGGCGTTGGAAGGGATCGGACGACTGCTCGGCCAGGCGGGACAGAGCTATGCAGCAGTCGAACAACAGATCACAGCGTCGTTTCGCAGGTAGGTACTCGACTCGGCGGTAGCGTTGCCTCGTGCACGATTCCGGCGACCAGATCCTTCGTCGGGTCGAGCGCTCGTACCACGAGCGTTTCGAGACCTCCCCATTGAGAGCCTCGGTGTCATTCGTCGGCGTCAATCCCATCGAAGTTCTGCTTTACCGAGACAGCAGCGACCCCACTGTGCAGGTGAGCAACTACCTCACGCTCGGCATGTCGAGCTCTCCAATGACGGAGCCGGGTGAAGCTGTGGTAAACGAGTCCGGCCCCCGGGCCGAGCTCGAGCTCACGCTCTTGGGCGCGCCTGATGAGGCGTGGCGACAGCTTGCGATCCTGGCCGCCGGCCCAGCTGTGGAATCCGCTGTCTACCGGGTCAATGACCGGATCGATCTCGGTGCTGCATGGCTGCCGGGGTCGCGCTGCTCCGGCGCAGTGCTGGTAGCGAGCGATCTCGTTGCCGTGCCTGTCGGCACCGGCCAAGTGGAGATCCTGCGGGTGGTACCGGCGACGGACACGGAGCTGGCCTGGGCGCGAGTACACGGCACGCAGCGTCTGCTCGAGCTCTGGCAGGCGGTCGGGACCGAGCTTCGGGACCTGTATCGGGCACCGGTCCCTCTCGGTTGAGCCATGACGAGCCTTGGCCGCCGCGCAGGCAGTCTGTTCATTGCCATCGAGCACCGGGGCCATCCCACACGTGAGAAAGGGCACGACGAGTCACGCACCGGGCGCGCTTGCGGCACCATGACTTGCACATCCAGACCGGCTGGGCTGGCTCGGGTGTCGTCACCGAGAGGGCCGAGGAGGCATCGTGCAGTTCGGACGCAGCTACGAAGAGTTCGAGGTCGGCGCAACCTACAAGCATTGGCCGGGCAAGACGATCACCGAGTCGGACGATCATCTCTTCTGCCTGATCACCATGAATCATCATCCGCTGCACCTGGACGCGCACTACGCAGAGCAGACCACTCAGTTCGGCAAGAACGTGGTGGTGGGCAACTTGATCTACTCCGTGCTTCTCGGCCAGTCCGTGCCGGACATCTCGGGAAAGGCGATCGCGAACCTGGAGATCGAGTCACTGCGCCACGTTGCGCCCACCTACCACGGTGACACCATTTACGGAGAGACCACGGTCCTCGACAAGTGGGAGTCGAAATCGAAGGACGATCGTGGAGTCGTCTACGTCGAGACCAAGGGCTACAAGCAGGACGGCACGGTGGTCTGCACGTTCCGGCGCAAGGTCATGGTTCCCAAGCAGAGTTACCTGGACGCCCGCGGTGGTGAGCAGCCGGGCAGGCCGACTCCGCTCACCTAGCGGCTCAAGGGTCGGCTGAGCTCGTGGCAGCTGGTGGATCCGGCAGCAGCTGCCACTCGCCGAGTGCTTCGCGCAGTCCGGTTACCAGGGGCAGCTCGGACAGCGCCGCGGCGCTGAACCAGCCAACCTCGTCCGCATCGTCGCCGGCAGTGGCGACGCCGGCCTCCGGTTCCAGTGCGCAGGTGAAGTCGTCAATGATGTAGGTGTGGCCACCGGGAGCCGGCCGACTGACTCGTCCCACCCAGCGAAGCACATAGGTTCGCAGGCCTGTCTCCTCGTGCAGCTCGCGGACGCACGCCGACTCGGCGGATTCGCCGGGCAGGCACTTTCCGCCAGGAATGCTCCACAAGCCCTGACCCGGCGGGCGAGCTCGCCTGATCAGCAACAGGCGGCCCGAGTCATCGAATACGATGCCGGCTGCAGCCAGGATCTCCATCCTCACAGTGTGCCGCTGAACGTCGATTCTGGCCCGGCATGGCCGGCCGGTCGCGGCCGCGTTGACGGATGATCAGAATCAAGGCACGGTGTTCGGGTGGGATCTCCGTGGTGCCCGCAATGCGGTGCCGAGCTTGTTGCGCCGAGCGTCTTCGACAGTGCCTGGCGTTGCCCGCGGCACGGTAAGACGCTGCCGCTGACGGTGTACCGCAGGCTCGACTCCGCGACCGTCGATCACATCCGCGGGCACGCGCAGGTACCGTTGTGGTTCCCGGATCCGACCCCGCCCGGTTGGCGCCTGTCGGGCCTGGCCACGGTCGGTGACAGCCGCAGCGGCATGCGTGCCTGCGTGGCGGCGTTCCGAGGGCCAGCGCCACTGGGCGGGCAGGGCCAGTGGCTCTTCGTCGCGGAGGAACCGGGCATCGGCTTGGGAGCCGGTTATGCACTGCTCGAAGCAGACCCTGGTCCTGCTGGCATCGGTGACGCTCCGAGTGCGCGTATCTCTGTTCGTGGCCATCCGCTGCCGGTATGGCCGGTTCCGATCGGCGCGCCTGATCGGGGCGTCTATCGAGGAGAAGCCGCCGGAGTCTGGCTCTGGATCATCGGCGTCCCGGCGGATGCCAGCTTCGCAGTGCTCGACGACCTCGGCATTTCGGACGGCCAGCGCTCGGGGCTGGAATGTGTCGAGGACGCGGAGCGCTCACGACTGCTTCGCCCCGGCAGCGATTGGACCGCGGAAGCGGGCTGAATTCGCGGCGATGCGCATCCGCGACGAGGGGTCGGCGGCGCAGCGTCCACCGGCGAGGACGACACGTGCCCGGTGAGCCGCGCGCCTCCCACTCCTGCCGGGCTCGCTCCGGTAGACAGAGGTCGCCCAGTAGGGCATCTGCGACCGTGCCCGCGTGTCGTGACGAACGCTGACAGCTGCGCACTGTGAGGAGACTGGCGTGAACGGCAGAAAGATCATCGGTCTCCTGCTCATCGCCTTCCTCCTGTTCTACGTGTTCAACAACCCTTCCGATGCCGCGTCGCTGGCCAAAGACATTCAGCACCTTCTGTCGAGGTTCTTCAGCAGCTTCACCAAGTTCCTCGACGGCCTCACCCACTAACCGGCCGGCCATGGTCGACCTGGACCAGTACCTGATCTCTTCGGAGTCGCTGGTCGTGCGCACCAGACGGCACTGGGCCAGCCTGCTCAAGCCGGTCAGCGTAGGCGTCGCCGCCTTCCTCCTCGGCATCGTGGTGCTTGCCTACAGCGGGGAGAGCCAGGCTGCCGCCGTCCTTGGAGTCGTGCTGCTGCTCGGTGCGCTGATCTGGCTGGCGTGGAGTTGGGGTCAGTGGTACCTCGAGGAGTTCATCGTCACCGACAAGCGCGTCCTGCTCGTGTACGGCGTGCTGACGAGGCGAGTGGGCATCATGCCGCTGAGCAAGGTGACGGACCTGACCTACGAGCGCAGTCTGTTCGGCCGGCTGCTGGGGTATGGCGCGTTCGTGGTCGAGTCCGCCGGTCAAAGGCAAGCCTTCAACCGGATCGAGTACTTGCCCTCACCCAACCGCCTCTATCACGATGTCTCGCTGCTGCTGTTTCCGGAACGAGTGCAGTATCCGCCGTCCCGGCCCGACTACCCGACTTTTCGACTGCCCCCGGAGTGACGAGAGCGCTTCAGTTTCGATGCGCCCGATCCGTATGGTGAAGCGATGATCGACCGGGCCGACACGCTGATAGACCTGCACTGTCACAGCACTGCCAGCGACGGCACCGACGCTCCGGCGCAACTGGTTCGCAACGGTGCCCTCGCAGGCTTGACCGCAATGGCGATCACCGACCACGACACGACCGGCGGTTGGGCCGAAGCCGCGGCGACCGTAGCCACCCTGGGAACGCCTTTCGCGCTGATCAGGGGGACCGAGTTCTCCTGCCTCTACCGGCGCGCCGGGGAAGCGGCGATATCCCTGCACGTGCTGGGCTATCTTTACGATCCGCAGTCGCCGGGTTTGCGCTCTGAGCGCGCCCGACTCCGCCAAAGCAGGCTCGGCAGGGGAGAAGCGATCGTGGCCAAGCTGGTCGAGGCGGGTTTCCCGATCAGCTGGGACCGGGTGCGCGCGCTTGCCGACGGCGGTTCTGTCGGCCGACCCCACATCGGGCGGGCGTTGCACGAGGCTGGCGTGGTCGGCAGCGTTGATGAGGCCTTTTCCCAGTTGTTGTCGGACGATTCTCCCTTCTACGTGCAGAAGGACGATTCCGAGGTGAAGGCCATCATCGCGCTGATCCGACAGGCTGGAGGCGTGCCGGTGATCGCGCATCCGTGGGCGCGTCGACGGGGCCCGATCATCGACGAGCGGGCACTGGTCGAGCTGCTGCAGGCAGGCCTGGCCGGAATCGAAGTTGACCACCCGGACCATGCGGCGCAGGATCGGTTGCAACTGCGGGACATTGCGGAACGGCACGGTGCCCTGATCACCGGTTCCTCGGACTACCACGGTACGAACAAGTCCGTGCTGCTCGGTGCGGAAGCAACTGATCCACATTCCTTGCAGCGCATCGTGGATCTCGCGACCGGCGTGCCGCCGCTATACTCTGCACCAGCACGTCACTCCGGAGCGCTCGGTGACGGGCTGCCGGGTGAATAGGCACCCGTAGTCGCGGTTCTACCACTCGTGCAGGGTTGGTCGAAATGCGCCGCCCGGCATGTCGCTGGCACGTCCGCATGCAGTCAGCATGGAGGAATTGTGATCATCCTCGGCATCATCCTGCTCGTCCTCGGGGCGATTCTGAAGGTCTGGATCTTGTGGACCCTCGGCATCATCCTGATCGTGGTCGGCGCGATCCTCGCGCTGCTCGGCGCCGCCGGCCGCGCTGTTGGGGGTCGCAGGCACTATTACTGACCCCGGCGCCACAGCGGGTCCGCCGCTCGTGCTGCGGATCGTGCCGGGCCACAAGTAGCGCAGGGCCCCACCAGTTGTGGTGGGGCCCTGCCGCTTGTATGAACGCCGCCTGGGCGAGCAGCTGGCGGCGGGCGGACGGCGAGCAGCAACACCGTTTCGTAGCAACATGATGGCGAGACGCTGGGTTGCGGGCCCGAAGTTCTGTCGCAGCGTCCAACTAGCATGGCCATGTGAGGACAACCCGACGGTTTCGACAGGCATTGCTGAGCATGCTGGCCGCGTCGATTCTGCTGAT
The DNA here is from genome assembly GCA_036261575.1 of Jatrophihabitans sp. Classification (GTDB taxonomy): domain Bacteria; phylum Actinomycetota; class Actinomycetes; order Mycobacteriales; family Jatrophihabitantaceae; genus Jatrophihabitans_A. Next base: position 18,516 of record DATAKO010000129.1, on the reverse strand, counting down.
TCTGGCCGCTCCTGCAGCCCACGCCGACGTCACGCAGGCAACGAGCGCACTCCGGTCGGCCAACCTCTATGTCGACCCCGCTGCCGCGGCCAAGCTCGATTCCGCCTCTGTCGAGGCATCGCTGTCCAGCTCCGTCAAGGTCGCCGTGCTGCCGGCCGGTGCGGGCGATGCCAACGCGCTGGCGCGCCAGATCGGGCCGCAGCTGGGTGGCCGGGTGACCGTCGGAGTGATCGTCGGTCGGACCTTCGGTGCGGGCTCGAACGTGCTGTGTGCAGGGCAGGCCAGTACGTTGGCCGCCAGGGCGGTGGCCGACAACCGATCCCAGCTGCAGGCAACCAACGAGCTCACCGCGACCATCAAAGATTTCGCGAGGCTGGTCAGCGCTGCCAAGCCGTGCGCCCAGGGCGCCGGTACCGGCGAGGCCACGTCGACGTCCGGAAAAGGCAGCAGCGCCGGCTGGATAGCTCTGGGCGTGGTCGCCGTTGTCATCGTGGGAATCGTGCTTGGCTTGGTGGGCTGGCGACGTCGCAAGGAGCGGCTGGCGCTGACCGATGCGCGGGCTGCTGTGCAGCCTTACTACGACCGGCTGGCCAACGAGGTCGCGTCACTGCAAGCCGACGAGAACGCGACTGCGCGGCAGGCGCTGTCCGATGCCGCCGAGCGGTTCACCTCTGCCGGTGCACAGCTTGCGTCGGCGCACCGACCGGCGCAGCTGGCTGCCGCGCGCCGGACCGTGCTGGAAGGTTTGCAGGCGGCTCGAACGGCGCGGCTGGCGCTCGGGCTCGATCCTGGTCCCGAGTTGCCTCCCTTGGTGGAGACGCCGGCGCCCCAGCTGTCGGAGCCGCACCGCTTCGTCGCCGGGGGCCAGACCGTGCTGGGCTATCCCAGCTACACCCCGGGGGCGCCGTACTACTTCGCCGGCGGTGGGGGCTACGCGGGCGGCTGGTACAGCTACCCCTTCTGGGAAACCCTGCTCATCGCGGAGGCGCTCTCGCCCGGATGGGGATGGGGCGGCGGAGCTTTCGACTCCGGTTATGCCAGCGGCTACGACTCAGGATTCGATGCAGGTCGTGACGCATCTCAGGACTCAGTCAACGGCGGTGACTGGAGCTCTGGCGGTGATTGGAACTCTGGCGGTGACAGCTCTGGCGGTGACTGGGGATCAGGAGGCGATTGGGGCGGCGGCAGCAACGACAGCGGTGGTGGCAGCTGGTGAGTGACGGTGCCGAGGAGCGACGGCAGCCATCGACCGATGCCTACGCCGTGGCCGCCCGAAATACAACGATCGATGCGCGGACCGAGCAACGATCGCCCGAAGCCGGTCAAACTCAGGTCGGCCAGCCGACTACTGCGCCGGAGCAGCTGGAGCTCTTGCAGGTGCCCCGGCCACTCTTCTCCGCGACGCCATCCCGGCTAACGAACTTCGATTGCCCGCGCCGCTACTGGTTCACCTACCTCTCCCGGCCACCGGTGCCCAAGGGGCCGCCCTGGGCGCACAACACGGTGGGGGCTGCCGTGCACGTTGCGCTGGCCAGATGGTGGCAACTTCCGGTCGCGCACAGGACGCCCGCCGCCGGTGCCGCTCTCGTGCATCGGCATTGGCAGACGGATGGCTTCGCCGACGCGAACCAGTCAGAGGCATGGCGGCAGCAGGCCGCGGAGTGGGTCCGGCAGTACCTGTCCGACGAGCGGCATCGGACCGATCCGGAGCTACAACCGCGGGGCGTTGAGCGGACAGTTGCGATGCGCACCCATCGGTTGGCGATCTCCGGCCGCGTCGACCGGATCGACGAGCGTGAGGGTGAGCTGGTCATCGTCGACTACAAGACCGGTCGGAGCCGGCTCGACTCAGATGATGCGCGCGGCTCCCTCGCCCTGGCCCTGTATGCGCTCGCTGCCGAGCGAACGCTGCATCAACGGTGTCGCAGGGTCGAGTTGCACCATCTTCCGACCGGCAATGTGGCGGCTTTCGAGCACACCGACGACAGCCTGCAGCGGCATCTGGGACGGGCCGAAGACACTGCCGCTGACATCGTGTCGGCCACAGACACAGTGGAAGGCGGAGCGGATCCGGCGGCCGTGTTCGCTCCTGATCCAGGACCGGGTTGTAGCTGGTGCGACTTCCGCCGTGCCTGTGCGGCAGGTCAGGCCGTGTCTCGCCCTCGCAGCAGCTGGGACGGTTTGGGCACGCTGGACAGCGCCAGCCCCTGACCTCGGCTGAGCCCACGACGAGGCAGTGGCAGACGGCCGCCGCGACCGGTTGGGTCACCGCCTGCAAGGCTTATCCGGGCTGCCAAAACTCCAGCAGCGCCTGGAGCGTCGCGCTGGGATTCTCCACGGCGGGGGAGTGCGCCGCACGCTCGATGGTCGCCACCCGCGCACCCAGCCGCGCCGCCATCTCAGCCTGGACCTCAGGTGGCCACGCGTCATCGTGCTCGCCATACAGCACCAGCATGGGCCGGCGAGTGGCGGCAAGTTCAGCACTGCGATCCGGCTCGGTGCGCAGCACGGCGCCCATCACGCGCAGCCCTACCGGGTCATTGGCCAGGAACCGGGTGCGCAGGAACTCTTGCAGCGCGGGCGCGGGAGCAACGTAGCGTGGGTCTGCCTGTGACTGCAGCAGCCGGTGCTCCCACAGGGCACGCATGCCTCCACCCGCGAGGACCGGCTCGCCGTCCTCCAGCGCTCGTCGCCTGTTGCCGCCGATCGCCGCCGGTCCGGAATCCATCAAGACCAGCGACTGAAACAGGTCCGGCCGCCTGATCGTGGCCAGCCTGGCGACCAGGCCACCGAAAGAATGCCCGAGCAGATGCACGTGCCTGCCGTCGGCAACCTGCTCCGCTACCGCCACGACATCCTCGGCCAACCGCTCCAGCTCGTAGCCTGCGGCGGTGCGCGCCCAGTCAGATTCGTACTGACCGCGCTGATCAATCGCCACTGCCGGCAGGCCTGCCGCAGCGAGCGGGCGCAGCAGCGGGCGGAAATCCTCCTTGCTGCCGGTGTAACCGGGAACCAGCAGTACCGTTGCCGTGCCGGTGGTTGCGGTGTTGTGCAGCGCCGCCAGCGAGCCGTCGCGGACCGGGACGCGCAGCGACCGCATCAGGCGTACACGCTCACGCCGGAGTCGGAGCCCGAACCACCCCCGCCGGTGAAGCCAAGCCCCGAACCGACGGCAAAGAGGTGCGACTGACTACCGGGGGACTGAAGCGCCGGCGAGATGGTGGTGGTGAGCTGCACCTGACCGCCGGTAACGCGATGCAGCCGGACCTGAGCAGCGCCGTCGGCGACGGCGACGAAGGCGTCCGCGATCAGGTTGGGTGCGCTGGTGGCAGCAGCCGTCCAGCGCACCGAACCGTCACCGAAGAAGGCGACCAGCTTGCCGGCCAGCGCAAACTCGACCGGCTGCTGCGCCGAGTCGGTCGTGCTGAGCGCCGCGGCCGCCCTCGGGTAGCCGGTCGCCGGCGCGCCCGGCAGCCGGGTGACGGCCTTGGCCACGCCCTTGTCCTGGCTGTAGCGGTAGAGCGTGCCAGTCACCGGATCGAGCGCACCGACGAAGGCCGCCGCGGCAATCGGCACCAGCGCGGTGGGCGTCTCGACGCTGAACCGGGTGATGTCCTGAATGAGGTCGCGCAGCACCAGTTGATGCGTGCTGCCGCAGTCGAGAGCGATCAGCGTGCCGAGCGTGCCGGCCAGCGCCCGGGTCACCGTGCAGCCGGCGGGGGCCGTCCAGTTCCACCGGTCCAGGCCGCCAGCGTTGTCGAACTCGTGGACGAAGTTCGATCCCACGGTCATCACGACGTTGGACAGGCTGGCCGACTGGGTATTGCCGTTGTCGTACAGGGTCCGGTAGAACTTGGGCTCGCCGGTCGCGGTCACGAAGCCGGTGACCTCATCGCAGTTGCCCTTGCGCCGATAGATCGCGATGGTCGACGAATCCTGCTGTACGACCGAGCAGATCGTCTCGTCCGCGCGGGTGTAATGCCAGCGGACCTCGCCCGTCCTGGCATCCCGGCCGTTGACGGTATGACCCGCCCACGTGACGACCACCCCGTCCTGGAAGGGTGTGCCCCCGGCGGCGTTGTCCGCTGTGTGCCAGGCCAGGCGCAGCGTCGAACCGGGCGTGCCGGCAGGCATGGGCGCGGCTGCCGGCGCTGTGCGAAAGGACACCTTGTTCAGTTCGCCGTGTGCGTAGGCCAGCTTCACCGCGACGAACGTGACGATGACGATGATCGCCAGCACGCCGGCGTAGATGGTGTTTGCGCGGCGAGTTCGCTGCCGGTAAGTCTTCAGCACGGCCGGTTCGCCGACCGCCCGTTCAGCCGTCGTCGAGGGTCGCTGGTTGACGTCCGGCACATCCCCCATCCTGGCTCAGCCAGCTGTGTCGCCGCCGGCCGGGGTGCCGGTCGAGCCGGCCGGTGCACCGGCGCCGCCTCGGGTCCGTCGCCGCTGCCGGTTGCGCCTCGGACGATCTGATGAGGTCTCGCCGGCGGTCGCCGCGCTGCCATCACGCGCTGCATCGCCGGCCGCACCGGACGAACGGCCAGAACCGCCCCGACCGGAACCGGTGCGCCCGGAACCGCTACGTCCCGAACCGCTAGGCCCCGAACCGCTACGTCCCGAACCGCTACGTCCCGAACCGCTAGGCCCCGAACCGCCCCGCCCGGAACCGCTGCGCCCGGAACCGCCCCGTCCGGCACCGGCCTTTCCGGCCGGACCGCCGAGGTCCTCGATCTCCTCCGCGTCCAGCCCGGCACGGGTCCGTGCCGAGCGCGGCAGCACCGACTTGGCGTCCCGAGGGATGTCGAGCTCCAGGAACAGGTGATCCGAGGTCGAGTAGGTTTCCGACGGCTCGTGGAAGGGCAGGTTCAAGCTGTCACAGATGAGCTTCCACTTGGCAAGCTCATCCCAGTCCACCAGCGTGATCGCGGTTCCCGACTTGCCCGCCCGGGCGGTGCGACCGATCCGGTGCACGTAGGTCATCGCGTCTTCGGGGCACTGGTAGTTGATCACGTGCGTGACATCGTCGACGTCCAGGCCCCGCGCCGCGACATCGGTGGCAACCAGCACGTCGACCTTGCCGGATCGGAATGCCCGCAACGCCTGCTCGCGGGCTCCCTGGCCGAGGTCGCCGTGCACGGCGCCGGCGGCGAAGCCGCGATCGGTGAGGTCGTCGGCGATCTTCTGCGCCGTGCGCTTGGTGCGAGTGAAGATCATGGTCAGGCCGCGGCCGCGCGCCTGCAGCACCTTGGCCAGCAGCTCCGCCTTGTCCATCGCGTGCGCCCGGTAGACGAACTGCTGCACGTGCTCGGTCGCCGGCACGCCCTGGTTGTCCTCGGCCCGGATCTGCACCGGCTGGGTGAGGAACTGCCGGGCCAGCGCCACGATGGGGCCCGGCATGGTCGCCGAGAACAGCATCGTCTGACGGCCCGCGGGCAGCTGCGCCATCAGCGTCTCGATGTCGGGCAGGAAGCCGAGATCGAGCATCTCATCGGCCTCGTCCAGTACCAGGCAACGGACCATGCCCAGGTTGAGCAGGCCCTGTTGCGACAGATCCAGCAACCGGCCGGGGGTGCCGACCACCACATCGCAGCCGGCCTTGAGGGCCGCGACCTGGGGCTCGTAGGCACGGCCGCCGTAGATCGTGACGACCTTCGCGCCTAGTTGCTTGCCCGCGGCAGCTAGATCGCCGGCCACCTGTACCGCGAGCTCGCGGGTCGGTGCGATGACCAGCGCCTGCGGTGCGGCCCCTGCCGCCGAGGGCAACTCCAGCCGGTTCAGCAGTGGCACGCCGAAGCCGAGCGTCTTACCGGTGCCGGTGCGGGCCTGCCCGATCAGGTCGGAGCCTGCCAGCGCGATGGGCAGGGTGAGCTCCTGGATGGCAAAGGTACGTTCGATTCCGACGTCCTTCAGCGCCTGCACGATTTCAGGTTTGATCGCGAACGAGGAGAACAGTGGGCTCTCCGGCTTCACAGGGGCGACGGCAGCCAGTGGCGCGGCCGAGTCATCAGGTCCGGCAAGTTCTGTCATGTTCAGGTTTTCCCACTTCTGGCTTCTCGGTGGGCACCTGAGGCGGACCGAAGATGGTCACTGCGCGGCAGACGCCCGCTAGGACGGGAGGCGGCGCGAACCCTCGCCTCTCTCACTGATGTTAGCCGGTCAACGCGCCCGAGCCCGCCAGCTATCGAGCATCGGCCCCCATCGGGGGCTACCGTGGCCTCGGCCCACCGCCGCTGCCGGAAAGGACGGACGCCGTCATGACCCCGCCCGATGCTGCGCTGACCCAGCCCGACACCGCCGCCGTGATCGACCTGCTGGGCGTGCTTGCCTACGGCGAACTGAGTGCCTTCGACCGGATGGCGCACGACGCCCGGATGGCACCCAGCACCGCGTTGCGCGCCTCGCTGGCCGAGAAGGCGGCCGCCGAGATGGGCCACTACCGGCGGCTGGTCGACCGGATCGCCGAGTTGGGCGCCGACCCGCAGCAGGCCATGGCGCCGTTCGTCTCGGCGGTCGAGACGTTTCACGCCCGCACCGAGCCCAGCACGTGGGGTGAGGCGCTGGTCAAGGCTTACGTCGGCGACGGTTTGGCCGCCGACTTCTATCGCGAGGTCGCCAGCTACGTCGACGAACCCACCCGGCTGCTGGTCAACGAGGCGCTGGCCGATTCGGGCAACGCCGAGTTCGCCATCCGCGAGGTCGGCGCACTCATCCAGCAGGACCCGACGGCGGCGTCCCGGCTGTCGCTGTGGGCGCGCCGGCTGGTGGGGGAGGCGATCAGCCAGGCCCAGCACGTGGCGGCTGAGCGGGACGCGCTGGTGATGTTGATCGTGGGCGGCGCCGGCGACCTGCGCGGCATCTCGGCGCTGATCGAGCGGATCACCGACAAGCACGTCGACCGGATGAACGCGATCGGGTTGTCCAACTGAGCGTGCAGCCCCTCGCTGCTTGGTCAGCCGAGCAGCTGCGTCAGCCGAGCAGCTGCGTCAGCCGAGCAGCTACGTCAGCCGACGAAGCCCACCCGCCGCGCATCGGCCTGGGCGATCTCGACGTAGGCAATCAGGTTGGCGGGCACGATCACCTTGCGGCCGCGCTCGTCGGTCAGGCTCAGCTGCCCCTCCCCGCCGCGCAGTGCCGCTGCGACCAGGTCGCTGATCTCGTCCTGGGTCTGGTTGCTCTCCAGCGCGATTTCACGCGGGGTGTGCAGCACGCCGATCTTGACCTCCACGAGGGGCCTCCAGTTTCCGTACTCGATCCGGGCGCCGGCGCCCGGATGCTTGATTTCCAACGCTAGCCGACACCGCCACCACGATCGGGCACCGGCACTGCGCTGTCAGCGAACGTCGGTGCCGCCGTGCAACGGGAAGCTGGAGATGCCACGCCACTGCAGGGCTTCGAGCAGTCGGACGGCTTCGGCCTTCGGAATCGGGCGGTCCGCGTCCAGCCACCAGGTCGCGGCGATCTGCGCCGCCCCGGTCAGTGCGACCGAGAGCAACTCGGCCTGCTCGCGGCTGAGGCCGGTGTCTGCAGCCACGGTGTCGGCCACCGCCTGCATCGTGACCCGACCGACCCGGTCCACCCGCTCCCGGACTGCGGGTTCGTTGCCCAGATCGGATTCGAAGATGAGCCGGAACGCGCCGGAATCGCCCCGGTCCTCGCCGTCGACGAAGTCGAAGTAAGCGGTCAGCACGTTGTGCACTCGCTCGCGGTTGTCGTCCGTCTCGGCCAGTGCCTGTCGGACCCGCTCCAGCACGTCCTCGGCGTGGGTGTCGAGCAGCGCGAGGTAGAGGTCGAGCTTGCCGGGGAAGTGCTGGTAGAGCACCGGCTTGGATACCCCTGCCCGGATCGCGATGTCGTCCATCGCGGCGGCGTGGTAGCCGTTGCTGACGAACACCTCCTGCGCGGCTGCCAGCAACTGCTTGCGGCGGGCAGAACGGGGCAGCCGAGCCCCGCGTGCCGTGTCCGCGGTTTCGGTCATCGACCTCTCGTCCCTCCTGTTTCCCGGGCAAAGTCAGGCTCGTCGGGCAGGGTGATCCTACCGAGCAGTAACCGCGCGAGGTTGTACCTTGCGCTGCAGAACCGATCGGAGGGATCGCGACGATGCTACGGCTGCCACACGACTGGGCGTGGGACAGCTGGGTCGTGCAGGACGGCGAGCTGTTCCACCTGTTCTTCCTCAAGGCGCCGCGAGCCCTGGGTGATCCGGCACGGCGGCACACGCGCGCCCGCGTCGGCCACGCAACCTCCACCGATCTGCGCAGCTGGCGGGAGGAGCCGGACGCACTCGGCCCGGATCCGGACGGCTGGGACGACCTCGCCATCTGGACCGGGTCGGTGGTGCGCACCGACAGCGGTGGCTGGGCGATGTTCTACACGGCGATCTGCACCCGCGGGTACGGCGTGCGGGACCAGCGGATCGGGCTGGCGACCTCCGCCGACCTGTACACCTGGCAGCGGGTCATCGATCGCCCGGTGGTGCTGCCGGACGCGCGCTGGTATCAGACCCTGCCGGAGGTTCCCGCGGGCCCGGAGGCGCCGAGCGAGACCTGGCGGGATCCGTTCGTGTTCCCCGATCCGGACGGGCACGGCTGGCGGATGCTGATCACGGCCCGGCAACGGGATGCGCCGCGCTTCGACGACGGCGTGCTCGCCGAGGCCCGAAGCCAGGACCTGATCCACTGGCAGGTCGGCCCGCCGGTGTGCCGGGCCGGCGCCGGATTCGGACAGTTGGAGGTCGCGCAAGCCCGCATGATCGGGGGCCGCCCCACGCTCGTGTTCACCTGCCATCCGGACGAGCAGTCCGCGGCCCGGCGCGCCCGATGGGGAGCGCACAGCACCTGGTCGGTCACCGGTGAATCCCTCACCGGTCCGTGGGATGTCGCCCGGGCCCAGCCGTTCACCGCGGAACCGACGCTGTTCGCCGCCCCACTGGTCCAGCAGCCCGACGGCCAATGGGTGCTGATCGGTTTCTGCAATCGTGAACCCGAGGGCGTCGATGCCTTCGAGATCATCGACCCGATCCCGGTGCGGTTGGCCGGCGGCCGGCTGGAGGCGATCGGCCGGCAGGGCTCAGCGAGCATTACCGCTGAGTAACCTGAAGTGGTGACGTTGACCCGCAATCACCGCAGCGCCTCGCTCGTCCTGACTCCGTCCGGCTCCGGCCCCGCCATCGCCGAGCTGGCGCCGGCGGAGGCGCTGGGCCCGGTCGACACCTCGCGAGAACCCTGGCCGGGTGAGGAGATCGCGGTAGGCAAGGCACGGATTTTCCGGCGGAGCACTCCCAGCCCGAACCCGGACGCCGAGCCGGCGCTGTACGTGCACGGCCTCGGCGGTGCGTCCACCAACTTCACCGATCTTGCCGATCTGCTCTCCCCCTACCTGGCCGGTGAGGCACTCGATCTGCCGGGATTCGGCCGGTCCGGTCCGTCCCCGGAACGCGACTACTCGATCCTCGGGCACAGCCGACTGGTGATCCGCTACCTCGAACAGTCCGGCCGCGGACCGGTCCATCTGGTCGGCAACTCCATGGGTGGCGCGATCTCGATTCAGGTCGCTGCGACCAGGCCGGACCTGGTGCGCACGCTCACCCTGGTCTCACCTGCTGTCCCCGACGTCCGGCCGCGCAAGCGTGCCGACCTGCTGCTGCCGCTGCTGCTGTTGCCAGGAGTCGGGCAGCGCGCCGTTGCTCGGGTGGAGGGCTTCCCGCCTGAACAGCGAGCCAGAGCCGTGATCGAGCTGTGCTTCGCACACCCGGAGAAGGTGCCGCCGCACCGCCTTGCCGAAGCAGCTGAGGAGATCGCCTATCGCCGCGACCTCAGCTGGGCCAACGAGGCGTTCCTGCGCTCCTTCCGCGGCATCGCCCGCTCCTACCTCACACCGGGAGCCCGGTCGGCGTGGCGCGTGATGCGCCAGATCCAGGCCCGCACCCTGGTGGTGTGGGGCGATCGGGACCAGCTGGTTGATGTGTCCAACGCGCCGAGGGTTGCGGCCAGCATTCCGGACGCGCGCCTGCTGGTCCTCACCGACGTCGGCCACACCGCCCAGTTGGAGGACCCGGTCTCGACAGCGCGGGCCATGCTCAAGCTGCTCGACACCCGCAGCTGACCGTGTCGGCCGGAGCGCGCCCCGTGTCCGGCAGCGGCGCAAATACCGATCCCCGGCGGGCCCGTGTGGCACGCTGGGCGAGTGAGTCGACCGAGCGCCCCGTCGCGACCACCGGTTCCGGGTACCCGCCCGGCCGGCGCCGGTCCGGTGCGCTCGAAGCCCCTTGCTGTGCGCCCAACACCCGGCCAGCGCTGGCGGCGGTTCGTAGCGCGGTACGGCTGGCGTGCCTATGCGCTGCCGGTTCTGGCAGTGATCACGGTCTTTGCGCTGCTCACCACCAACAGCCCGAAGGTCCGCCAGGCGATCGGGGTGGCCGAGCCGGGAGCTGCCGCGGCATCGCCCAGCGCACCGCCGGTTGCGGCCTCGACCGGTCAGTTGCCGTCCGACACCGCGGGGGCGAATGCCGTCACCTCGTTGCCGGCGTTGCAGCTGCCACCGGGGGCCGCCTACTCGACGACTGGTAACGGCACCTTCGCCGAGATCGCCGGCAGCTCCAAGGTCTACGGCACCGGGGGCAGGCTGTTCCGGTTCGATCTGCAGGTCGAGAACGGCGTCACCGGAGTGAACCTGAGCCAGTTCGCCTCCGTGGTGATGAGCTCGCTGACCGACCCCAAGTCCTGGACCGGCACCGGACAGCTCAGGCTGCAACGCATCGGCTCGCCGACCGGCGCGGACTTCCACATCAGCCTGACCTCGTCGATGACGGTGCGCAACCTGTGCGGCTACTCGCTGCCGATCGAGACGTCCTGTTACGACGGCGGCCAGACGCGGGTGGTGCTCAATGTCGCGCGCTGGGTCCGGGGCGCGAAGCTGTACGCCAGCGACCTGGCGACCTACCGGATCTACGCAGTGAACCACGAAGTCGGGCACGCGCTCGGCCACAATCACGCCCACCTGTGTCTTCGATCCGGGTTGGCGCCGGTGATGATGCAGCAGACCATCGGTGCCAAGACCGCCACCGGCGCGATCTGCCAGGCCAACCCGTGGCCCTACCCGCCCGGCAACCCGGATGCGCCCGGCGCCGAGCAAGCCGGTGACGGGCCGGACATGGATTTCTATAACCGCAACGCCAGCTGAGACGGGCGGCAGCCGCTCGTCGCTTCGCCGGTTGCGGCAGAATGGCAGCTGGCTGGGGAATCCAGCCGGGCCGTCCCGACGTTGTGACTGCCGGACCGGTCGGAAGTTCATCGGCACGACGATGGTGACCGGCCAGTGACCGTGCCCAGCAGCCCGACAGGAAGCGATAGACGTGTCTTTGCCACCGCTCGTGGAACCGGCCGAGGAACTCACCATCGATGAGGTCCGCCGCTACAGCCGCCACTTGATCATCCCGGATGTCGCGATGACCGGGCAGAAGCGGCTGAAGAACGCCAAGGTGCTCTGCGTCGGCGCAGGTGGCCTGGGCTCACCGGCCCTGATGTATCTCGCAGCTGCCGGTGTCGGCACGCTGGGCATTGTCGAGTTCGATGTCGTGGACGAGTCGAACCTGCAGCGCCAGATCATCCACGGGCAGTCCGACATCGGCCGGCCCAAGGCCGAGTCGGCGCGGGATTCGGTCCTCGAGATCAACCCGTACGTGAACGTCGTGCTGCACGACGAGCGCCTCGACAACGACAACGTGCTGCAGATCTTCGGTCAGTACGACCTCATCGTCGACGGAACCGACAACTTCGCTACCCGGTACCTCGTCAACGACGCCTGCGTCATTCTCGGCAAGCCCTACGTGTGGGGCTCCATCTACCGCTTCGACGGCCAGGCGTCGGTGTTCTGGGACGAGTACGGGCCGAACTACCGCGACCTGTACCCGGACCCGCCGCCGCCCGGGATGGTTCCCTCGTGCGCCGAGGGTGGCGTGCTCGGGGTGCTGTGCGCCTCCATCGGTTCGATCATGGCGACCGAAGCGATCAAGCTGATCACCGGAATCGGCGAGACGCTGCTGGGCCGTCTGATGATCTTCGACGCCCTCGAGATGACCTACAACCAGGTCAGCATCCGCAAGGACCCGAACACGCCGAAGATCACGGAGTTGATCGACTACGAGGCGTTCTGCGGGGTCGTGTCGGAGGAGGCGCAGGCGGCCGCGGCCGGATCGACGATCACCGCGGCCGAGCTGAAGGAATTGCTCGACTCGGACAAGCCCACCTACCTGGTGGACGTCCGTGAGCCGGCGGAGTGGGAAATCGTGCGCATCCCCGGCGCCACCCTCATCCCCAAGGACGAGATCCTGCGTGGCGACGCGCTGGCCGCGCTTCCGCAGGACAAGCAGATCGTCATGTACTGCAAGACCGGAGTGCGCTCGGCGGAAACGCTCGCCGCGGTGAAGAACGCGGGCTTCGCAGACGCCGTGCACGTGCAGGGCGGGGTCACCGCGTGGGTCAACCAGATCGATCCGTCGTTGCCGTCCTACTGACCGGTGGCCTCGCGGGCGGTGCTGCGCGCACGCGCACTGGATGATCGGCTGCCGTTGACCGAACGGGTGCTGGCCTGCGTCGAACTCATCCCGCGCGGACGGGTGATGGCCTACTCCGACGTGGCCGAGTTCGTCCACACCAGAGCCGCACGCAACGTCGGCCGCATCCTGGCCACGGAAGGCGAGGGCGTGCCGTGGTGGCGAGTGCTGCGCGCCGACGGCAGTTGCGCGCCTCACATTCGGGCCGAGCAGCTGCAACTGCTGGCGGCGGAGGGCGTGCCGCTGCGTGCGGAAAGAGCGGACCGAGCTGAGAGAGCGGACCGAGTGGATCTAGCCGCGGCACGCTGGGACGGTCGTTGACCGCCGCAGCGCCGATTCGGGTCGACGAGGCTGCCCGGGACGACGGGCGCCACCCGTTCTGTCGCACCGCTGTGGTGGGATTGTCCCGTGCCCGATTCAACGACCTTCCGGCTGGTCCGGCCGGCCCGGCCGCCCTGCAGGCAGGGCTCAGCGCTCGCTTCGCTGGCGCCCGATCCGGCCCAGCTGCGGGTCATCGAGCACGACCGAGGTGTGCTTCGGGTGCTCGCCGGCCCAGGCACCGGTAAGACCCGAACGCTCGTCGAGGCCGCCGCCGCCCGGGTGGAGCGTGGCGTGCCGGTCGCCAGCCTCTTGCTACTCACCTTCTCCCGGCGCGCGGCGGGCCAGCTTCGGGATCAGCTCACCGCCCGGCTGCAGCGCACCGTCGCCGAGCCGGTCGCCCGCACCTTCCACTCCTACGCCTTCGGTCTGGTCCGACGCGCGGCGGTGCTGCGCGGCGATTCGGCGCCCCGGCTGCTGTCCGGCTCCGAGCAGGACGTCACGCTGCGGGAGTTGCTGGCGGGCCGGCTTGCCGACGGTTCCGACGTCTGGCCGGCCGAACTCGCCGCCGCCGCACGAACGCAGGCCTTCACCGACGAGTTGCGCGAGTTGCTGATGCGCGCGGTCGAGCGGGATATCTCCCCCCGCGAACTCGCCGGGCTCGGCCGCGCCCACGACCGCCCCGATTGGGTGGTTGCGGCCCGGGTGTACGCCGAGTACCTCGATGTCACCGCACTGAAAGCTCCCGGCGCCTTCGACGCGGCCGAGCTGATCCAGCGTGCGATCACCGAGCTGACCAACAACCCACAGTTGCTGCAGGCAGAACGGCAGCAGCGGCGCCGCATCTTCGTCGACGAGTACCAGGACACCGATCCGGCCCAGCTCGAGCTGCTGAAGCTCATCTCCGACGGCGCTGACGAGCTCGTGCTGTTCGGCGATCCCGACCAGGCGATCTACTCCTTCCGCGGGGCCGAGCAGGGCGCGATGGCCGACATCGACGCGCACTTCGGGCTGCTTGGTGATCTGGGGGTGCGTGCCGAGCCGGCCGGCGGCCAGCTCGAGCTGTCGGCTCCTATCGACAGCGTTGCCCTCACCACGACCCGCCGGCTCGGAAGCGAACTGGTGGTGGCTTCGCGCCGGATCGCGAGCCGGCTCGCCGGGCCGGCCCAGCATCGCGCGCTGGTGCCGGCCGCCGGGCTGGCTCCGGGTTCGGTAGCAGTGGCGGTCTTCGGATCCGCCAGCCACGAAGCCGCCCGTATCGCAGCTACGCTGCGGCGCGCGCACGCCGAGCGTGGGGTTGCCTGGTCGCAGATGGCGGTGCTGGTGCGCGCGGCGGGCCCCGCCGCCGATACGCTGCGTCGGGGGCTGGCCGCGGCCGGCGTGCCGGTCGGTCAGCCGGTGCAGGGCCCGCTCACCGACGAGCCCGTCGTGTCGTTGCTGCTCGACCTGCTGCGCTGTGTCAGCGAACCCGAGACAGTGACGCCCGCCATGGCCGAAGGGCTTTTGCTCAGCCAGGTGGGCCGCGCCGACCCGTTGCAGGTGCTGCGCATGCGCCGGCAGCTGCGTCTGGTGCCGGACGGGCCCCTGACGCTGGCCGACCTCGTCACCGACCTGTCCGCCGTCGGCTGGCTCCCCGAGTCGGTCCGCGGGCCCGCGCTGCGGGTGCATGACGTGGTCGCAGCCGGGCGGGCCGCGATGGCAGCCCACGGAGCCGCCGCCGAGGACGTGCTGTGGGCGGTGTGGCAGGCCAGCGGTCTGGCGGCCAGGCTCAACCGGCGCAGCCTCGACCCGGCCGCGGCTGGCGATGCCAGCCGGGCCGACCGAGCTCTGGATGCGGTGCTCGCCCTGTTCGCCGAAGCTGCCAAGGTGTCTGACCGCAGCCCCGGCGGAGGCGCGCGGCAGCTGCGCGAGTGGGTGGACCAGCTGCAGATCACCGACGCAGAGACCGCGCCACGGCGACAGGTTGGTGACGAGGTGGCCATCCTGACCGCGCATGCGAGCAAGGGTCTGCAGTGGCGGGTGGTGTGCGTGGCCGGTGTGCAGGACGGCAGCTGGCCCAACCTGCGTCGGCAAGGCTCACTGCTCGGGGCGGACCTGCTCGTCGATGTGTGGGCCAACCGTGCTCCGCAAAGCTCGGGGCAGCTGGCCGAGCGGCTCATCGAGGAGCGCCGCCTGTTCTATGTAGCCGTCACGCGAGCCAGCGAACAGCTTTTGGTTACCGCTGTTGCCAGCGAGGACACCCAGCCATCCCGCTTCCTGGACGAGCTCGAGCCGCGCGTCGACGCCGAGCCCGACCGGCCGCTCGATCTCGCCGGCCGCCGGTTCGAGCTGCCCGGCGTGGTGGCGGAGTTGCGCGCCGCGCTGGCCGACCCGGCTGTCGAGCCGCAGCTACGAACCGCCGCCGCGGGGCAGCTGGCCAGACTCGCCGACGCGGGCGTGCCCGGAGCCGATCCGAAGCACTGGTGGGGGCTGCTTCCCATCTCCAGTACCAGGCCCATCCGTGACCCGGCACGCGGGCCGGTTCCGATCCGGCCTTCCAAGTTCGAGGCGTACGCCGATTGCCAGCTCCGCGCGCTGTTGTCCGAACTCGGCGCGACCGACAGCGCTGATCAGAGCGCAGCCGCTCTGGGCACGTTGATCCATCAGGTCGCCGAGCAGGCGTCACCGGACGCCGATCTGCCCGCGCTTATCGAGCTGCTCGAGCAGGGTTGGAGACGGCTCGACTTCGGGGCCGCCTGGCACGCGGAGAACGAGAGGGTGCGGGCCGAGGCGATGCTCACCGAGCTGGCCGGCTGGTTGCGGGACAGCCGTTCGCAACTGAGCCTGATCGCCACCGAGGCGCCGTTCGCTGTCACCATCGGCGACGCGCGGCTGAACGGGACGGTCGACCGACTGGAGGCCGACGGGCAGGGCCGGCTGGTCGTGATCGACTACAAGACCGGCAAGAGCCGCTACCCCGACAAGGACCTGCCGGCACATCCCCAGCTGGCTGCCTATCAGCTCGCGGTGATGGAAGGCGGGTTCACCGAGGGGCGGCCGGCCGAGTCCGGCGGTGCCCAGCTGGTTCAGCTGGGCAAGCCCAACGGGCGCAGCGGGGTGAGCCAGGTGCAGCCACCGTTGTCGCAGACCCCGGATCCGGAATGGGTGCATCGCGCGCTCGCCGAGATCGCCCACGCCCTGCGCGGCAACACCGTCCAGGCGCGACCCGGCAAATCGTGCGACAGATGCCCTGTTCGCAGCAGCTGCCCGGTGCAGGACGACGGCCGGCAGGTGACCCAGTGAGCGAGCAACGCTCTGCACGGTTCAGCCCGACCGACCTTGCCAAGCTGCTCGGCCTGCCGGAACCGACAGCGGAACAGGCCGAGGTGATCGCGGCGCCGCTCTCACCGGCGGTGGTGATCGCCGGCGCCGGCTCCGGCAAGACCGAGACCATGGCGGCCCGGGTGGTCTGGCTTGTCGCGAACGGCCTCGTGCCGCCCGAGCGGGTGCTGGGGCTGACCTTCACCCGCAAGGCCGCGGGGGAGTTGCAGCAACGCATCCGGCGCCGGCTGCGCGCTTTGCATGCCGCGCTGGAGCCGGACGCGCTGCCGGCCGAGGCCACCGGTGAGCCGACCGTGCTGACCTACGCTGCCTACGCCGGACGCCTCGTCGATGAGCACGGCATCGTGCTCGGGCGCGAGCCCGGCGACCGGTTGCTCACCGAAGCCGCCAGGTGGCAGCTGGCCGATCTCGCAGTGCGCAACTACACGGGCACATTTCAACTGCCTCCTGGGGTGATCGCGACGGTCACCGAGCGGGTACTGGACCTCGCCGGGCAGTTGGCCGATCACCTCATCGAGCCGGAGCAGGTCCGGCAACTGTCCGAGCGGCTGCTGCGCGAGATCAACGGTCTGGACCGTAAGCCCCGTTCCCGCACGGACTTTCCCGGCAGCCTCGGCAAGCTTGTGGAGAGCCTGATCAAGCGTCTGGACCTACTGCCGCTGGTGAGCGCGTTCGCCGACCGCAAGCGAGCCGACGGTCTGCTCGACTTCGCCGACCAGATGGTGCTGGCCAGCCAGCTCGCCGGTCGGGAATCGGTAGTAGCGATCGAGCGATCCCGCTACGACGTGGTGCTGCTGGACGAATATCAAGACACCGGATACGCGCAGATCCAGATGCTGGCGGGGTTGTTCGCCGACGGTCGCGCGGTCACCGCGGTGGGTGACCCGCTGCAGTCCATCTACAGCTGGCGGGGCGCATCGGCCGGCAACATCGGCCGGTTCGCGACGCTGTTCCGGGATGCCGAACGCCGTCCGGCCAGCCGCTATGGCCTGATGACCAGCTGGCGCAATGACGAGGCCATCCTGGCGGCGGCCAATGCGGTGGCGGGGCCGCTGCGCGAACGCGGCGATCGGCCGCTGGCGGAGCGTCCTGGTGCTGGCTCGGGCTTGGTGCGCTTGCGCTACGCGGACACTGTGCGCACCGAGGCCGCCTGGCTCGCCGAGCAACTGGCCGAACAGTGGCGAGAGCGAGCGGATTGGACCGACGGCCGGCGCACGCTAGCGGTCCTGGTGCGTAAGCGATCCGCAATCGGCCTGATCGCACAAGCCATTCGTGCCGCTGGTTTGCCGGTCGAGGTGGTCGACATCGGAGGTCTGCTGACCCTGCCCGAGGTAGCGGACGTGCGCGCCATGCTGAGTGTGCTGGCAGATCACGCGGCCGGCGGCTCGTTGGCGCGCCTGCTCACCGGTGCGCGCTGGCGGATCGGCGCGTCGGACCTGGTCGCGCTGCACGAACACGCCCGCAGGCAGGCGAGGCGCATGAGCATGACGGTCGTGGCATACGCCAGGACCGCGGCCGATAAGGCAGCTGCCGGGCAATCCGAGGGCACGCGGCCAGCGCCGGCTCCAACCGGACCCGCACCGACTGATGCTCAGGGCACCGACGAGCAGGAATTCGATCAGGACGAGCGGATCGAACCATCGCTCATCGAAGCCCTCGATGACCTCGATGGCCTGACCGATGACGAGCGAGAGGCGTTCTCGGCAGCGGGATACTGGCGGATGGTCGAATGCGCCCGGATGCTGCGACGGCTGCGACGTCGGCTGGAGTTACCGCTCCCAGACCTGATCGCCGAGATCGAGCGCGAGCTCGGGCTGGACGCCGAGGTGGCTGCCCGGCGCGGCGAGGGCTACTCGGCCCTGGCCGGCCGTGCCAACCTCGACAGGTTCAGTGACGAGGCCGCGCGCTTCGTCGCTGACCGGTCTGGCGCTTCGGTTTCGGCCTTCCTGGGGTACCTGAAAGCGGCCGAACAGGAGGAGTACGGGCTGAAGCCCGCGACGGTCGAGGTCGCCCCCGACCGGGTGCAGGTGCTGACCGTGCACGGTGCCAAGGGCCTGGAATGGGACGTTGTCGCCGTCGCCGGACTGGTGCGTAACAGCTTTCCGGATCAGGCCAAGGGGCATGACTGGACGACCATGCCTTCCCTGCTGCCCTCACCGCTGCGCGGCGACGCCGACCAGTTGCCGCGCTTCGAGTTCGGCTCCTGCCTGCATCGCGGCGATGCGGAGACGTGTCTGGACGAGCATCACTCGGCGCTGGGCGAGCGACATGTTCAGGAAGAGCGGCGGCTGGCCTATGTGGCGTTCACCCGGGCGCGCAAGGTGCTG
>DATAKO010000023.1:0-13434 GCA_036261575.1 Jatrophihabitans sp. | reverse complement strand
AGCATCGATGACCCGGAACCCAAGTACGGGCTGGCGGTGACCGGACTGGCCGATCCCGAACGGCTGCTGCGCAACGACGCCGCCCGCGCCGGGGAACCGATCAGCCTGACCAAACCGCTCGGCATCGGGGTGTTGAACAACCGGCACAAGGCGACCGGCGAGGTGTTCCCCCAGGCCGTGCAGGCGATGACGACGCTGAACCGCTCAGCCGCCGAACAAGCGCTCGCCGCCGGGATCCGTGCTGCCACCGACGTCACCGGCTTCGGCCTGCTCGGCCACCTGTTCAAGATGGCCCGTGCCGCCGGGCTGACCGCAGTGGTGGACGCGGCCGCGGTGCCCTACCTGGCCGGGGCGCGAGAGTCGCTGGCGCAGGGCTACGTCAGCGGCGGAACGCAGCGCAACCTGGCCTGGGTGAGACCACACCTGGCCGCCACCGTGGCCGAGCGGGAGTTGCTGCTGCTCGCGGATGCACAGACCTCAGGCGGCCTGCTGCTGGCCGGTGAAGTAGCCGACGCCCCCGTTATCGGCGAGTTCGTGCCACGCCGCGAGCACATTCTCGAGGTTCGCTGACGCGGCTCCAGCCGCGCGTAGCTATTCCGCTCGACCGCCTGCCGGGTGTCAGGCGCCGGCCGATTCGCCCCGCTCGATCCGCTCGCGCTGCGGTACCACGGTGTAGCGCGGATCGCGGGCCGAGGCCTGGCCTGCCTCGAAGATGCCGAATCGGGTCAGCACCGAACCTGCCAGCAGCGAGATGCCCGACACGACGCCGGCCAAGCGACTGCGGCCGGCCAGCAGGCTGCCGGCCGCACCGGCAACCGTGAGCGCTTTGCTGGCCCGCATCATCCGGCCGGGCGCGCCCTGATGCAGCGGCTCTGCGGCCATCCCGAGCGACTGCGTCATCCGCTGCGAGGCGGCCAGTTCGAACGCCGCGCCGGCCACCGCCAGGCGACGCGCCGGCGCGGCTTCTGCCTTGTCACACAGGGCCATTCCGAGCCCACCGGCAGCTGCCGCGGCAGATCCGACGAAGACGAACGGTAGCTCCTTGTAGGCGCCATGCCAGGTCGGTGTGGCGGTGTCGGCCAGCAGCACCCCGGTGTAGGAAGCCACTGCCGGCGCAATCGCCGCTGCCGCCAGCCCGGCGGCCGGAGCCAGCGCGGACACCACCCGGGCCGGTCCGCGCGCCGCCTTGGGCAGCGGCAGCACGTCCAGCAGCTCGGCGGCGCCGGCCAGCCCTGCCAACGGACCGTACCCGGTCAGGATCCAGGTCCCGATGGACATCGGCGAAGTCGGCTTGGCCATCCGAAGCATGTTGGTGAACCGCGACGGCCGGCCCAGGTCGTGCACCAGCGCGGCGAAACTGACCGAGATGGCACCCAGGGCTCCGAGCCTGCCGACGCGGCGCAGCCCTGGCCGCCCGGTGAGCTGCGCGCCGGCGCCCAGCAGCGAGGAACCGGCCGCCAGGCCACCGAGGAAGAGGTAGGCGGGAATGTCGGCTTCCCACGGCGATGCCTTGAGCACCGGCCGCCCGTAGTAGGAGGTGAACGTCGCGTCCGGCACCATCACCGACTCGTCCCGGCCCTTGCGCCGCCGGCCGCCACGCCGCTGCACCAGCTCGTGGGTGCTACGCTCGGCCGCGAGTTCGGCCGCGTGCTCGCTCATCCCCGCCGTCCCAGGAACACCGCTGCCGCTCCGGCCAGCAGCCCGGCCGCGGCGACCGCGGCCCGCCGCCACATCTCGGGCAGGTCCCTGGTGGTCACCACCGGGTCCGGCGGCAGGCCGTACACCTCCGGGTCATCTAGCAGCAGGAACATCGCGCCGGACCCACCGACGCCGTCGTCCGGACTCTCGCCGTACAGCCGCGCGGCTGCCACACCCTGCTCGTGCAGGGCCCCGACCCGCGCCGCGGCCCGCTCGCGCAGCTCGTCCAGATCACCGAACTGGATGGACTCGGTCGGGCAGGCCTGCGCGCAGGCGGGGGTCAGGCCGATCTCCAGCCGGTCATAACAGAGCGTGCACTTCTGCGCTATGCCGACGTTCTTGGTGCCCTGCTCCCCCTCGCGGCGGTCGATCACGCCGAAGGGGCAGGCCGGCACGCAGTAACCGCAGCCGTTGCACACGTTGTCCTGCACGACCACCGTGCCGAACTCGGTGCGGAACAGCGCCCCGGTCGGGCAGACGTCCAGGCAGGCGGCGTGCGTGCAGTGCTTGCAGACGTCGGAGGACATCAGCCACCGGAAGTCGGTGGCCTGCGCCGGATCCAGGGCCTCACCCGGCTTGGTGATGCTGGGCATGCCCAGGTCTGCCTTGGCCGACGTGCGCACCGGCTGCTCGATGAAGGCTACGTGTCGCCAGGTCGAGGCGTTCAGCGATCCGGTGTTGTCGTAGGAGGAACCGAGCAGGTTGAAGCCGTCGTCCGGGACGCCGTTCCACTCCTTGCAGGCAACCTCACACGCCTTGCAACCGATACAGACCGAGGTATCGGTGAAGAATCCCTTGCGCGATCGGGCGTCCTCCCAACCGGCGTCAGCTGCCGGATTTTCCAGCGGCCCGGACAGGCTTGGCATCAGGACTCCCCCTGCTTGGCGTGATCGGCGCGTTCTGCCGGGTCGGTCGTAGGTGGTGGTGTTCGCTTCCGGTTGCCGGTCTCGACGGTGATGCCGGCCCGCCTTCGGTAGCTGTCGACGTAGTCCAGCAAAGCCGGACCCACCGGCCGCCGGCCGGGCTGCACGTCGCAGGAGGCCACTTTGCTCTCCTGGATGTGCACGTTCGGATCCAGCGTCACCCCGAAGAGGTCGTTGGCCGAATCGCCACTCACCAGCGCCGCCTCGCCGACACCCCAGTGATAGGGCAAGCCGATCTGGTGGAACGCCTTGCCGTTCACGATCAGCGGCCGGACCCGCTCAGTGACCATGACCCGGGCTTCGATGGCGGTCCGCGCCGAAATGATGGTGGCCCAGCCGCCGTGCTGCAGCCCCCGTTCGGCAGCGAGCTCCGGCGACACCTCGCAGAAGAACTCCGGCTGCAGTTCGGACAGGTAGGGCAAGAAGCGGCTCATCCCGCCGGCCGTGTGGTGCTCGGTCAGCCGGTAGGTGGTGAACAGGTACGGGAAGACCTCGGCGTGCGGCTCCGGCGGCGAGGGGTTCTGCAGGTTGTCCTTGCGCGGGAACACCTGCCGGGTCGGATTCGCCTGCTGCCGGTACAGCGGGTTGCGCACCGGCGACTCGGCCGGCTCGTAGTGCGTCGGCAACGGCCCGTCCAGCAGGCCCTCCGGCGCGAACAGCCAGCCCTTGGAGTCGGATTGCATGATGAAGGCGTCGGCTCCCGAGATGCCTGCCACCCCTGCCGCACCCGGCTCGGGGCGGTAGGACGGGGCGCGGTCGGCGATGAAGTCGGCCACGTCGTGCCCGCTCCACTTGCCGGCCTGGGCATCCCACCAGACGTAGGCCTTGCGCTCGCTCCACGGCTTGCCGTCCGGATCGGCCGAGGCACGGTTGTAGAGGGTGCGCCGGTTCGACGGCCACGCCCAGCCCCATTCCGGCGCCACCCAGCTCTGCTCCTGGCCGGGCTTGCGACGAGCCGCCTGGTTGACGTTGTCGGCGAAGACACCGGTGTAGATCCAGCAGCCGCCGGAGGTGGAACCGTCCGGCTTCATCTCGGTGTAGGAGTTCAACAGCTCGCCGGCCTTCTCGCCGGTCAGGTGATAGCCGTTGATCTCGCGCAGCACGTCCTCCGCGGACGGCTCACCGTGCTCGTCGACCGAGTAGTCCCAGGTCAGGTTGAGCAGCGGCTTGTCCCGCTCCTCGGTGGAGCCGGCCAGCTTCTCCCGCAGCTTGCGGCCCAGGTGATAGAAGAAGTGAAGTTCGCTGCGCGCGTCACCCGGCGGCTCGACCGCCTTGTGGTGCCATTGCAGCATCCGCTGGGTCTGGGTGAAGGTGCCGTCCTTCTCCGCGTGCGAGGCGGCCGGGAAGAAGAACACCTCGGTGTCGATGTCCTCGGTCCGCAGCTCGCCCGTGGCGATCTCGGGGCTGTCCTTCCAGAACGTGGCCGACTCGATCATGTTCAGGTCACGCACCACCAGCCACTTCAGGTGCGCCAGACCGAGCCGCTGCATCTTGCCGTGCGCCGAGCCGACCGCCGGGTTCTGACCGAGCAAGAAGTAGCCCTCGACCTTGTCCTCGAGCATGTTCATCACGGTCTGGTAGGTACCGTGATCGCCGGTCAGTCGGGGCAGGTAGTGGAAGCCGAACTCGTTGTCGTCATTGGCGTGCTCGCCCCAGTACGACTTGAGCAGGCTGACGGTGTAGGACGCAGCCTCGGCCCAGAAGCCCTTCTGTTTGGGGGATCTGATGGTGTCCAGATAGCTGTTCAGGTCGTCGTGCTGCCCCACCTTCGGCATCGGCAGGTAGCCGGGCAGCAGGTTGAAGAGGGTAGGAATGTCGGTGGAACCCTGGATGCTGGCGTGCCCGCGCAGTGCCAGGATGCCACCTCCCGGCCGGCCGACATTGCCCAGCAGCAGCTGGATGATGGCCGCGGTGCGGATGTACTGCACACCCACGGTGTGATGCGTCCAGCCGACCGAGTACACCCAGGCCGTTGTGCGGTCCCGGCCGCTGTTGGCGGTGACGGCCTCGCACACCTTGCGGAACTGCTCCGGGTCGACCCCGCACGCCTGCTGCACCATCTCGGGCGTGTAGCGGGCGTAGTGCCGCTTCAGCGTCTGGAAGACGGTTCGCGGGTTCTGCAGCGTGTCATCGCGCTCGGGCTCGGTGTTCTCCATCTTGGCCCCGCGACCGCCCAGTTCGTGGCCGCCGCCGCGGGATCCCTGGGATTCCTCGGACTCCTCGGACGCGCGCTGATCGTTGCGCTGCCCGGGCGCCGGCGTGTCCTCGTCACCGTGGTATCCCCAGGAGGTGGTGTCGTAGGTGCCGGTCTCCGGGTTGTAACCGGAGAAGACGCCGTCGAGGTCGTCGACATCCTGGAAATCCTCGCGCAGCAGGAAGGCGGCGTTCGTGTAGGCCAACACGTACTCGGGGAAGTACTTCTCGTTGGTCAGGATGTAGTTGATGATGCCGCCGAGGAACACGATGTCGCTGCCGGCCCGCAGGGGCACGTGCTGGTTGGCGACCGCCGAGGTCCGGGTGAAGCGGGGATCGACATGGATGACCTGCGCGCCGCGCGCCTTGGCCTCCATCACCCACTGGAACCCGACCGGATGGCACTCGGCCATGTTGGAACCCTGGATGACGATGCAGTCAGAGTTCTGCAGGTCCTGCAGGAAAGAGGTGGCGCCGCCACGTCCGAACGAGGCTCCCAAACTGGGAACGGTGGCACTGTGTCAAATACGGGCCTGGTTCTCGATCTGGATCGCACCCAGAGCGGTGAAGAGCTTCTTGATCAGGTAATTCTCTTCGTTGTCCAGCGTGGCCCCACCGAGTGAGGCGATGCCCAGGGTACGGCGCAGCGGCCGGCCCTGGTCGTCGCTGTCCTGCCAGGTGCGCGAGCGCGCCGCGAGCACCCGATCGGCAATCATGTCGGTCGCCGTCTCAAGGTCCAGCGACTCCCACTCGGTGCCACCCGGTCGGCGGTACAGCATCCGGGTCTGGCGCCCGGGCGAGTTGACCAGCTGCTCGCTGGCCGATCCCTTCGGGCACAGCCGACCGCGGCTGACCGGTGAGTCCGGATCGCCCTCGATCTGGATGACCTTCTCGTCCTTGACGAAGATCCGCTGTCCGCAGCCGACGGCGCAGTAGGGGCAGATGCTCTGGACAACCCGGTCGGCGTCCTCGATGCGCGCCCGCTTGGCGTCGGTAGCAGGCGACTTGGCGGCTGCACCCCGTCCGAGCGGATCTCCGTCACCGAACTGACGCAGTACCGGCCACGACAGCACCGTCTTGCGAAGCGTCATCCCTGATCCCTTCCGGTCCGGCCAGGATATCCGTCCTGGCGAGGGGCGGCCACCGGGCCCGGCCGGAATCGGCCGGACCATCGTCAGCGCTGGTTACGGGTGCAGCAACACCTTCGTCCACCCGTCCTTGCGCTCGTCGAAGTTGCGGTAGCCGTCGGCGGCCTGCTCGAGATTGAGCTCGTGCGAGACGATCAGCCCTGGGTTCAGCTTGTCGCGGTGGATCAGGTTTCGCAACTGCCGGTTGTACTGCTTCACATTGGCCTGCCCGCTGCCCAGTGACAGTCCCTTGAAGAAGAAGGTGCCGAAGTCGAAGGCGAACTGGCCCTGCTTGGCCAGGTCGTCGCTGGCCTGCGGGTCTTCGGGTACGAACACGCCCACCACGCCGATCCGGCCGGTAGGCCGCACCGCCTGGATCAGGCTGTTGACGGTGATGCCGGGCTTCTCGTGGCCGTGCTGATCGTGGGCCTGGTAGCCGACCGCTTCCACCCCCCGGTCAGCGCCCTCGCCGCGGGTCGCGTCCAACACCTGCTGGACCGCGTCACCGGCCGAGTCATCGATCGGCGTCGCGTCGACCTGCTCGACCAGCTTCAACCGATCCGGCTGCCGGTCGACCACGAACACCTGGTCGGCGCCGCGCAGCCGCGCCGACATTGCTGCCATCAGCCCGACCGGTCCCGCGCCCCAGATGACCACGGAGTCGCCCATGCCGACCTGGGCCAGTTCGGTGCCGTGATAGCCGGTCGGCAGGATGTCGGACAACATGACGTAGTCCTTCTCCTTCTCCCGTGCATCCTCGGGGAGCACGAGGGCGTTCCAGTCCGCATACGGCACGCGCAGCAGTTCCGCCTGGCCACCGTTGTACGGCCCCATGTCCGCGTAGCCGTAGGCCGCGCCGGCGTTGCCGGGGTTCGCGGTGAGGCAGAAGCCGGTCAGACCCGACTCGCAGTTCTTGCAGAAGCCACAGCCGATGTTGAACGGCAGCACGACCATGTCGCCGACCTTGACCCGGTCGACGCCGTCGCCCACCTCGATGACCTCACCCATGTTCTCGTGGCCGAGTACCTTGCCCTCCTCGACGTCGGTCCGGCCCTCGTACATATGCAGGTCACTGCCGCAGATGTTGGTGGTGGTGATCCGGATCAGGGCATCGGTGGGTCGCTCGATTCTCGCGTCCGGAACCTCATCGACGGAGACATTCTTCGGGCCGTGATACACAAGTGCGCGCATAGCGGAACTCCTCACGAGCTCTTCGCTGATTTCCCTGCTGGCTCAGGGCATTCCTCACGTCGGGGCGGGGATTGCGCCGCCGTGGCCGGGCCGATGCACCGGCTCGAAGACCACCGTACCCCCGCCGCTCGGTCCGGTGGTCCCCGATCTGCGCGCTAGGCTGGCTGGAGCTGAAGAGACAGCGCAGCCCCAACGGTGGGAGAGCGTTTCATGGCATCGCAACTGGACGGCAAACGGATCGCGTTTCTCGTTGCAAATCAAGGCGTTGAGCAGGTCGAGTTGACCTCGCCCTGGCAGGCGGTGAAGGACGCCGGCGGCACCCCCGTCCTGCTGGCACCTGAGCGGGACAAGGTGCACGCGGTCAACGGCGACATCAATCCAGGCGACACGTTCCAGCCCGACGAGGTGGTCTCGAGCGCAGCAGCCGCCGACTTCGATGCGCTGGTGCTGCCGGGCGGGGTCGCCAACCCGGACAAGCTGAGGGTGATCCCCGAGGCAGTGGCTTTCGTGAAGGCCTTCGCGGACAACGGCAAGCCGGTCGCGGCGATCTGTCACGGCCCGTGGTCGCTGGTCGAGGCAGCGGTGGTCACCGGCAAGACCCTGACCAGCTGGCCCAGCCTGCAGACCGACATCCGCAATGCGGGTGGCACCTGGGTCGATGAAGAGGTTTTCACCTGTAGCAAGCAGGGTTTCGTGCTCGTGACGAGCCGCAAGCCGGATGACTTGGACGCCTTCGACAAGGCACTCGTCGAAGCCTTCGCGGGCTGAGCCGGCGGTCCGGGCCTGCCGGTTCCCGCGGTAGGCCCGGACCGGGCTTCACCCGCTCTGGATCGGCCTCGTGACGCACCCGGCCTTCGCGGCGGCCGGCGCGCCATGCCGGATCGCGTGCTGCTGCTCGGCCACCGCGCGAAACTCCTCGTCGGTGAGCGCCCGGCCCGGCAGTGCCGGCGCGCCGGGCCGCAGCCCGGCCAGCAACACGTCCAGGTAGCGCCGCCACAGCAACGGCTGCACGTCAGCACCGAGATCGGACACCTCGCACAGCATGGCGATGATGCAGCCGAGGTCGCTCGGCTCGACATCTGCTCTGATCTCCCCCGCATGCTGCGCTCGCGCGACCATGGCACGCACCGGCCTGTTCATCCGATCGAACAGGTCGTCGGGCTTGCTCAGCCCGGTCATGCCCAGCAACACCTCGCGCAAGCCGCGGTCCTTGGTCTGCACCTCCAGCACCTTCTCCAGGAAGGCGAGCAGGCCGAGCCAGGGATCCACAGCTTCAGCCGCACGTTCGGCGGCGGCCACCACCTCTTCGATGGCCTCGTGCATGATCGCCTCGGCCAGCTCGAACTTGGTCCCGAAATGGCGGTACGCGGTGCCGACGCCGACCCCAGCCTGCCTAGCGACCTCGTCGAGGCTGGCCTCCAGCCCGCGCTGGGCGAACACCTCGCGCCCGGCCGCCACCAGCAGGGCCCGGTTACGAATGGCGTCGCGTCGCAACGGCCGTCCGGCGTCAGCATCGGTCGGGCTGGTCATCTCACCTCGTTGCAGTCGGTCCGAGCGGGACGCCCGGGCGGCCGGCCGCCGGTTCAGTGCAGCGAGACCGGCCCGCTCTCGGCCTGGGCGACACCCGAGCGTAGAACGATCGCGCTGATGACGGCACCTCCGAGGAAGACTGCCGCCGCAATCCAGAACGCCACCGTGTAGCTGTGCAGCTGCGCGTTGGCCTGGGTCAACAGATACTGCGGGCTGCCCGGCCGAAGGCCCGCCAGGTGCGCGGTGAGGTAGCTCGTCACGACCGTTCCGGCGATCGTGTTGAACAGCGACGTGCCCACCGAGCCACCGATCTGCTGCATCACGTTCACCGCGGCCGAGGCAACCCCCGCGTCCTCGGAATCGACGCCGAGCACGGCGAGGTTGAACGCCGGCGCGAACACCAGCCCGAGCCCGGCACCCATGATCAGGGTCGCTGGCAGCACCACCGAGGCGTAGTTCCCGGTGAGGCTGATGTGGGTGAGCAGGTAGAGACCGGCCGCGGCCAGCACCATGCCGGTCGGGATCAGGATGCGAGAGCTGATCCGGGTCACCAGCACCGCGCTGCCGAGCGAGGCCACCACGATGATCATGCCGGTCATCGGCAGGAAGGCAACGCCCGACTTGACGGCCGAGTAGCGCAGGATCGCCTGCAGGTAGTAAGTGAGGAAGAGAAACACCGCGAACATGCCGATGCCGGCCAGGAACATCACCAGGAAGGCGCCGCCGCGATTGCGGTCCAGCGCTACCCGCAGCGGCAGGATCGGATTGCGGGCCCGCTGCTCGATGAACACGAAGGCGACCAGCAGCAGCGCACCAGCCACCAGGCTGATGACGGTCAGCGGCGCCCCCCAGCCGTGCAGGTCGGCGTTGGAGAAGCCGTAGACGACAGCGAACAAACCGGCCGTGATGCTGATGGTGCCCCAGGTATCGGCACCTGCCCGTTCCTCCTCGCGCACGTGGCGGGGCAGGAAGATCATCGCGCCGGCGAAGGCGGCCACGGCAATGATCAGGTTGACGTACAGCGTCCAGCGCCAGCTGGCGTACTCGGTCAGGAAGCCCCCGAGCAGCAGCCCGACGGAGGCACCGGCCCCGGCGATGCCACCGAAGATCCCGAAGGCCTTGCCGCGCTCCTTCGGGTCGCTGAACGTCGTGGTCAGCAGCGCCAGCACCGCTGGGGCCAGCAGCGCCCCGAACGCGCCTTGCACCGCCCGCGCGGTGACCAGCATGCCGAAGTTGACGGCGGCACCGCCGACTGCTGAGGCGAGCGCGAAGCCGGTCAGTCCGACCAACAGCGCCCACTTGCGGCCGAAGAAGTCAGCCAGCCGGCCGCCGATGAGCAGCAGCGAACCGAACGCCAGCGCGTAGCCGGTGACGACCCATTGCCGGTCTGCGTTGCTGAAGCCCAGGTCGGTCTGGGCAGTGGGCAGTGCGATGTTGACGATGGTCGAGTCGAGCACCACCATCACCTGCGCCAGCGCCAGCGTGGCCAGCACCCACCAGCGGCGCTGGTACGCCCGCTCGGATTCGGATGCACTCTCCACCAGTGAGGACCGTGCGGTGTCGATCGCCATCGACGTGCTCCTGAACATGAGATGAACAATCGGAGGACACGCCTCCGCTTCCGGGGCCCAGCCTACTCACCTAAGCGGAGGCGATCGCTCCGGTTCACCGAGACACCCGCCACACTCCGCACAACAGGGGCCGCAGGTCGGCTATGCCCGCACGCGTCAGGGCCGGATGGCGGCGCGCTCAGCCGATCTGGTCGAGATCAGCCAGATCCTGCTCGGTGAGCTCCAGCCCCGCCGCCGCCACGTTCTCGCGCAGGTGCGCGACCGAAGAGGTGCCAGGGATCAGCAGCACGTTCGGCGAGCGGCGCAGCAGCCATGCCAGCGCCACGCCCATCGGCCGGACGCCACGCCGCTGCGCGACGCGGTTGAGCACCTCCGACTGCAGTGGCTGGAAGCCGCCCAGCGGGAAGTACGGCACGTAGGCGATGCCCTGTTCCGCCAGCGAATCGATCAGCTCATCGTCGTCGCGGTGTGCCAGGTTGTAGAAGTTCTGCACGCACACCACCGGCGCGATCGACTGTGCCTGGACAACCTGTTCGGCGGTCACCGTGCTCAGGCCGAGGTGCGAGATGAGACCTTCCTGCTGCAG
This sequence comes from Jatrophihabitans sp., assembly GCA_036261575.1. Classification (GTDB taxonomy): domain Bacteria; phylum Actinomycetota; class Actinomycetes; order Mycobacteriales; family Jatrophihabitantaceae; genus Jatrophihabitans_A. Next base: position 2,615 of record DATAKO010000023.1, on the reverse strand, counting down.
CTGCGCCATCGCGGTGAAGGGCTCCTCGATGGATTCCGGACGGGGCGAATCCACGTTGCCCAACCGCAGGTTCACCAGCTCCAGGCGCTCCAGGCCGAGCCGGCGCAGGTTGTCGTGTACGGCCTGGCGCAACTGCTCGGGCTTGCGCGCTTCCGGCCAGCCACCCTCCTCGTCGCGGAAGGCGCCCACCTTGGTGACCAGGTGCAGGTGGTCAGGGTAGGGCGCCAGCGCCTCCCGGATGATCTCGTTGGTGACGTGCGGGCCGTAGAAGTCGCTGGTGTCGATGTGATCGATGCCGAGTTCGATCGCGGTGCGCAGCACCTCGATCGCTTCGGCCCGATCAGCCGGGGGTCCGAACACACCGGGGCCGGCCAGTTGCATCGCGCCGTAGCCGAGCCGGTGCACGGTGAGATCCTCGGCCAGGGTGAAGGTGCCGCCAGGCAACGAGCCGGGCGCGGCAGCGCCGGCCACCGGCCGGAGGATCGCTCGCTGCTGGGAGTCGCCGTGCGGTTGAGGTTCATGCTGAGTCATTCGGGAGATCCTTTCCGTGGGTTCTCCCCCAGCCTGCCGCGGCAGCGAGCCGGCCAGCAGGACTCAGCTGTCCGGGGACCGGCGATCCCTGGCTGCAGCTCAGCCGACCGGGGTCGCCACCGCCTCGGGTAGCAAGGGCGGCGTCACCGCCGGCTTCTCGCCCCGCTCGTGCCAGGCAAGTGCCGTGATGGCACCGACCACGATGGCGTAGCCGAGCCACTGCGAACCGGTCAGCCGGGCATGCAAAAACAGCACTCCGATGACCGCTGCCGTGGCAGGGAACGCGAGCTCTGCGAAGGTCGCCCGGGCAGCGGCGGTCCGGCGCAAACCCACGTAGTACAGCCGTAGTGCCAGCAGCCCGGGGATCATCGCCAGCAGAACCAGACCCGGCACGTTGGACCAGCCCGGCAGGAACGGTGAGCCGGTCCGCCAGACGATCACCGCGGCCGCGGGCAGGCCCCACAGGTAGCGCAGCGTGGTGAGTTCCCGGGGCGGGATCGCATCGCCGACCAGCCGCCCCAGCACCGTACCGGCGGCCCACAGCAGCGCCGCGCCGATCGCGAACAGCGCCGCCTGCGCCGCGTGCACCGTGACATGCAACGGCTGGGCGAATGCCAGCAGCCAGGTTCCGATCAGCGCCGGTATCACGAAGGCGGCGAAGATCGGGCGCAGCCGCTCGCGCAGCAGCAGCACCGCGAGCAGCACCGCGAAGATCGGCTGCAGCTTCTGCAGCACCAGCGGGGTGATGAAGTCACCGCTGGCCGCCGAGTACCGGAACGCCTCGGTGAACAGGGCGGTTCCGAGAGCGGAGGCGCCGATGCCGATCAGCGCGACGGCGACGCGATCGCGCCAGCCGCAACGCAGGTAGACGCGCACCGCGGCGGGCACCAGCGGCAGCAGCACCAGGACCGCGACCGCGTGCTCACCGAGCACCACCGTCGCCGGTTGCAGGCTCAGTGCCAGCGGCTTGCGCAGCAGCCCGTCCAGGCCCCACATGGCTGCTGCCAGCGCAACCAGCCAGGTCAGGTCGCTCGGACGGGGACGCCGGATAGTGCTCGCACGCCTGATGCTCATGTGTGGTGGGGGCCCCTCGTCCGTCGGATCAGCTCCTTCATATTTCCAGGCCAACGCCGGCGGCGCACGGAGGCTTCCGGACTCGCCCGGCATGGGGCAAAGATCCGCGCTGCGTCCGCTAGCTTCTCTCGCATGCAGCTGGACCCCACCGACCTGCCGCCCGCGGCACTGGCTTTCCTGACCGAGCGGCACCTTGCCACGCTCGCCTCGGTGCGACCCGACGGCAGCCCGCACCTGGTGCCGGTCGGGTTCAGCTGGCAGCCAGAGGCACGGCTGGCCCGGGTGATCACCAGCGCCGGCAGCGTCAAGGCACGGCTGGCGCGCGCCGGTGGTCCGGTCTCGCTGTGCCAGCTGGACGGCGCGCGCTGGCTGACGCTGCAGGGCACCGCCGCTGTGAGCCAGGATGCGCAGCGGGTTGCCGACGCGGTCACCCGCTATGCCGAGCGGTACCGGCAACCCCGCCCCAACCCGGCCCGGGTGGTCATCGAGATCACGGTACACTCGGTGCTCGGGTCACCGCGGCTGCTGGCCGAGTGATCTGGCGCGCCTTGTCCCGAATCGGTTGCCGGGTCTGGATCTTCACGAGTAGAACTTAAGTTTCCGAGAATGCGCACCCACGGTTAACAAGATCCGTCGGACTGCGCGGGGGAACACTCCGATGGTTAATGACCCTGCTTACGGCGCGCCTGTCGCCACCACTCGCAACAACGGCTTCGCCATCGCCGGCCTGGTATGCGGCATCGTCGGCATCTTCGTCGCCAACATCATCCTGGGCCCGCTGGCGATCATCTTCGGCGGCATCGGGCTGTCCCGGGCCAACCGGGGCGGCAGCGGAAAGGGCATGGCGATAGCCGGGATCATCCTGGGCATCATCGACATCGTGCTGTGGATCATCGTGCTGGCCGCGGTGAGCTCGAACAATCACTTCGTGATCTGAACCTGTCGCGGCTCGGCCCCAGCAGCCGGCCGGGACGGTTCGCGGCGTCGGCCGGTCGCCACCAGGCGGCCGG
>DATAKO010000111.1:0-16313 GCA_036261575.1 Jatrophihabitans sp. | reverse complement strand
CGGTGCGGCCACCGGCGCGCGGGCACAGCCCTCGGGCCCGTGCTGCCTGGCCGGGCCGGCCAGCACCCTGGTGCAGCTGTCGGCCTGGTTCGACGCCGGCGGTGTCCAGCGCCAGGTGGGCAGCGTGCGGTGTGCCGATCCGTCCGGCCTGCCCACCGCGAGCGAGGTGTACGTGCTGGCGCCCGGCGGTGATCCGGCCGCTGAACGCCTTCCCGTCCTGGCCCCCGACGCTGGGGTGTCGGTGCTGGGACTGGAGGGCGGAACGGACGGGTTCACCTTGCGCTACCTGCGGCTGGCCAGCGGGGTGTCGCCTGAGGCCCTGCAGACCCGGACCTTCCACCTCGCAGCCGGCGGCGCCGGCGTCACCGGCGACGTACCGGCCACGGTGGCCACCGGGTGCAGCCCGGTCCAGTTGCAGGCATCCCTCGTCCAGGCCGGCAAGCAGGTGCTGCTGCAGGTGCGCAACGTGGCGAGGGTGGCCTGCGAGCTGAGCGGCTACCCGGGGAGGCCTGCCGGCAGCCACCAGCCACCGGTGGCCGGTCAGCAGGTGCCGGTGCTGCTGCTGCAACCGGGAGACACGGCCGCGGCCAGCTTCCAGCCCGGGCCGCTGACCGGGCCCTGCGCGGCCCGGACCGGCTCCGGCGTGGCGCTCCCGTCGGGGGCGGTGTTGGCCGGGCTCGCCCTGCCGGCGGCGGTCGGCTGCGACCCGGTGGTGCACCCGTTCGCCGCCGGCGGCTGATGGCGCGCGCCGGCTCGCAACACCTCGGCCGCCAGGTGTGTCATAGGGGCGGAGGTTGTCGATGACGGAACCGGCCGCCGAGTTCGCGGCGTTCGTACGGGTGCACAGCACTGCGCTGCTGCGCTCTGCCGTGCTGCTCACCGGCGACCGGATCGACGCGGAGGAGTTGGTGCAGGACACGCTGGTCCGGTTGTACCCGAACTGGCACCGGGTGCAGGCGGCCGAGGTGCCGCTGGCCTACGTGCGGCGTTCGCTCACCAACAACTTCCTGAACGGCAGGCGCCGGCGCTCGGCCACCGACCTGCTGTTCGCCGATCCACCCGAGCGCGGCTACGAGCCCGACATCGGCGGCCGGTTGTCCGACCGGGAGCTGGTGCGGGAGCTGCTCGAGGGGTTGCCGCCCAAGCAGCGGGCGGTGCTGGTGCTGCGGTATTTCGAGGACCTCGGCGATGCCGAGATCGCTTCGGTGGTGGGCTGCCGGCGGGGGACCGTCCGCAGCATCCTCAGCCGCACGCTGAGCCAGCTACGCGCAGAGACCGAACGGAGGGTGGCCGGTACCGAGGCCCCGCAGACGAATGGACAGCCACGATGACCGATGACCGGCAGCTGGAAGCGCTCCTGCGCAGAGGTATGGCCGACGAGGTCCGGCCGGTGGTGGCCGAGTCGCGGCTGACCGAGCAGATCATCGCGGCGGCCGGCGCCGAGCCGGCTCCGGCCGAACGCGCGAGCTGGCAGAACTGGGTGGTCCCGGCCGTCGCGGCGGTGCTGGTGGCGCTGCTGGTCGGATCGGTGCTGTTCGGGGCCAAGCTGCTGCACTCCTCCGGCCCGTCCCCGGCTGGGCATCGCACACCGCCGGCGACTCCGGCGTTATCCGCCAGTCCCAGCTCGCCGGTTCCCGACACCTCGGCGTCGCCGGGCCCGTCGGCCAGCCAGGGCCGGACCCCGGCCGCGCCGAGCCCCGGCACCGGGCCGGTGCCGGCCGGGTTCACCGGCTACGACCTGAGCTGGGTGAGCCGGGACGAGGGGTGGGCGCTGGGCACCGCGCCATGCGCCACCGCCCCGTGCACGTCGATCGTGCACACCCTGGACGGCGGGCGAACCTGGGGCGGGCTGCCCGCTCCGGCGGCGTTTCTCAGCCAGGCCGATACCTGCACCAGCGCCTGCGATCGGGTTTCCGGGATCCGTTTCGCCGACGCCCGCACCGGTTACGTCTTCGGACCGAACTCGTTCTGGATGACCACTGACGGCGGCCGTAGCTGGCAGCGGCAGCCCGGCAACGCCTGGGCGCTGGAGGTGGTGGCCGGCCGGGTGCTGCGGGTGTCCGGCGTGGTCCCGAACTGCGCACCGGGGTGCCGGTTCGTGCTGCAGCAGGCCGCGCCTGGCAGCACCGGATGGCAGGACGTGTCGCTGCCCGGCGCGCCCCAGGATGTCGGCGCGAGCCTCAGCGCGAACGGCAATAACGTGGTGCTGGCCAGCTACGGCAACCCGGCGGGCGGGGCTGACAACGCTCAGTCGGTCGTGTTCCGCTCCAGCGACGGCGGCCAGCACTGGCAGCGGATTGGTGAGCCGTGCCCGCAGGGTCAGGGAGAGGTCGACGCGACGGCGGTCACCGTCGGCGCGGACGGCTCCGTCAGTGCCGCCTGCCGGCCGCGGACGGCCCCGGGCGGCCAGCCGTTCGAGGTCACCGCAGCAGACGGCAACACCTTCCACACAGTCCCGGTGGTGCCGGGTGGCTTCCCGGGTGGCACGGTGAGCGCGCTGGCGGCAACCGCCGCCGACAACCTGCTGGTCGGCGGCGACCAGCTCTACCGCTGGGATGGAGCAGCCTGGCATCAGGCACCCGGCCCGCAAGGGCTGCGCTTCATCGGTTTCGAGAGCCGGACGGTGGGCCGCGCGCTGGCTGCCAACGGGGTGTGGATGACCACTGACGCTGGCGCCAGCTGGGTGCAGCTGAGTTATTGAGGGCACCGGTGACACCCGGTGTTGTTGGCTGGCACTCTCAGAGCTAGAGTGCTAGTCGAAGGCCAAGCTGATCCCCGCGACGGCAGCCGGGCCGGACACAACTGACATCACATTCGTTTGATCGACCCCTAGGAGGGGAGCTGACCGTGACCGCCACCAAGGTCAACATCAAGCCGCTTGAGGACCGCATCGTGGTGCAGGCGCTGGAAGCCGAGACCACCACCGCGTCGGGCATCGTCATTCCCGACACGGCCAAGGAGAAGCCGCAGGAGGGCACCGTCCTTGCCGTCGGCCCCGGCCGGGTCGACGACAAGGGCAACCGGATCCCGGTCGACGTCAACGAGGGCGACGTCGTGCTGTACTCGAAGTACGGCGGCACCGAGGTGAAGTACGCCGGCCAGGAGTACCTGGTGCTGTCGGCGCGCGACGTGCTCGCCGTCATCGTCAAGTAGATCCACTCGCACACGCCCCGGCCGCGCTTCACCGCGCGCCGGGGCGTTGTCGATTGAGCCCGCCCGCTCGCGCCCGCGGAGCGGTGGCTGATCGCCACCGCTCCGCGCACGCGCCGGGATCGTCCTGAAAGGAAGATGTACATGGCGAAGATCCTCAGCTTCAACGAGGACGCCCGCCGCGCTCTGGAGCGCGGCGTGAACAAGCTGGCCGACACCGTCAAGGTGACGTTGGGCCCCAAGGGCCGCAACGTGGTGTTGGACAAGTCGTTCGGCGCCCCGCTGATCACCAACGACGGTGTCACCATCGCCCGCGAGGTCGAGCTGAGCGACCCGTTCGAGAACATGGGTGCCCAGCTGGTGAAGTCGGTGGCCACCAAGACCAACGACGTGGCCGGTGACGGCACCACGACCGCAACTGTGCTCGCACAGGCCCTGGTTTCCGAAGGCCTGCGCAACATCGCGGCCGGATCGCAGCCGGCTGGCATCAAGCGCGGTATGGACCTGGCCGTCGACGCGGTGTCGGCGGCGCTGGATGCCGCGGCCACCCCCATCGACGACGAGCAGCGCATCGCGCACGTGGCGACCATCTCCGCGCAGGACGCGCAGATCGGCCGCCTGATCGGTGAGGCGATGACCCGGGTCGGCAAGGACGGCGTGATCACCGTCGAAGAGTCGAGCACCATGGCCACCGAACTCGAGTTCACCGAGGGCATGCAGTTCGACAAGGGCTACATCTCGCCCTACTTCGTCACCGATCCGGAGGGCTTGCTCGCGTCCTTCGACGATCCGTACCTGCTGATCACCACGCAGAAGATCAGCTCGATCGCCGACATTCTGCCGTTGCTGGAGAAGGTGATCGAGGCGTCCAAGCCGCTGGTCATCATCGCCGAGGACGTCGACGGTGAGGCGCTGTCCACCCTGGTGGTCAACGCGATCCGCAAGACCTTCTCGGTTGCCGCGGTCAAGGCGCCGTTCTTCGGTGATCGCCGCAAGGCGTTCCTGCAGGACCTGGCCATCGTCACCGGTGCGCAGGTCATCTCGCCGGAGGTCGGATTGAAGCTGGACCAGGTCGGGCTGGAGGACCTGGGTACGGCTGGCCGCGTGGTGGTCACCAAGGACACCACCACGGTGACGCACGGCGCCGGTGCGCAGGCCGACATCGACGCTCGGGTCGCCCAGATTCGGGGCGAGATCGAGAGCACCGATTCGGACTGGGACCGCGAGAAGCTGCAGGAGCGGCTTGCCAAGCTGGCCGGTGGCGTCGGCGTGATCAAGGTCGGCGCCTCGACCGAGGTCGAGCTCAAGGAGAAGAAGCACCGCATCGAGGACGCGATCGCGGCGACCCGTGCTGCGGTGGAGCAGGGCATCGTCGCCGGTGGCGGCTCGGCGCTGGTGCAGGCTGCCTCGGCGCTGGATGCGCTGTCGTTGACTGGCGACGAGGCGACCGGTGTTGCGATCGTGCGCAAGTCGCTGTCCGAGCCGCTGCGCTGGATTGCCAACAACGCCGGTCTGGAGGGCTACGTCGTGGTGTCCAAGGTCGCCGACCTGGACGTCAATCACGGCCTGAACGCCGCGACCGGCGAGTACACCAACCTGCTCGAGGCGGGCATCGTCGACCCGGTGAAGGTAACGAAGGCGGCGTTGGCCAACGCCAGCTCCGTCGCCGGGCTGCTGCTCACCACGGAGTCGGCAGTGGTGGACAAGCCGGCCGAGCCGGAGCCCGAGCACGCCCATTCGCACGGGCACGGCCACAGCCACTAGGCAGCTGTCGGTAGGCCCCCGGCGTCATCGCGGCGTCGGGAGCCTCACCGCTGCTGAGCCGAGTCGGCGCTCACGGCCTATAGCTTCGGCGTCGAAGTGCCCGGGAGGGTGCCGACGGCCAGGAATACAGGAACTCCCCGCTCGTATCGTCCGCAATGCGAGCGGGGAGTTCGTCTGTGTCGGCCCGGTCGGGCCGGTGGTGTCCGCGGCGCGCCTGGCTGGCCTGGCTCGCGGCGGAGAGGGTGGCCTCAGCAGGCCTGCCGGCGGATCAGCTGGGCGCGTTCCTCAGTGGACTTGCCGCCCCACACCCCGTAGGGCTCTCGGGTTTGCAACGCCCAGTCGAGGCAGGCTTGCGCGACCGGGCAGCCGGCGCAGACCTGCTTCGCGGCCCGCTCCCGCCGGGCGCGCGAGGGGCCGCGCTCGTTCTCCGGATGGAAGAACGTGGCTGAGTCGAGACCGCGGCACGCGCCGTGCAATTGCCATTCCCAGTCCGTCGCCCGCGGCGCCGGCAAGCGCGAGATGTCGGCCATCGCTACCTCCCGAGTCAGTCGCTCCGTCGCTGGTTGCACCGCGGCGTGCTGAACGCGGAGCGACGCTGGATTGTCGAGTAGACGCACCAGCGCTGTGCGAATCGGTCAACGACCTGCATCTGAATAGGTAACGCAGGGTCACGAGCCAACTGCGGAGGATCCAGGTGGCCCGCATCACGTACTGCAACGGCCGTGTTCGGCCGGGTGCTACGGCCGGAGTCAGATGGCGGGCGGAAGCCGCGTCTCAGTTGCGGTGGGCGAGTGCGTCGGTGAAGCCCCGCGCGTAGTCCCAGGTGACGTAGTTGTCCGGGGTGGGCTCGGCTGCCGGCTCGTGGATTCCGGTGCGGCCGTTGCCGAGCAGGTTGCGTAGGTTCGCGGCCATCAGCGCCCAGGAGAAGAAGTGCTGCTCGCCGCAGTCGCCGCAGTCCACGACGATGCCTCGGATGTCGTGCGGGCTCAGGGCCGCTTCGAACTCGGCCAGCTCGGCCAGGTCGGCTGCGATCTCCCGGCGATCCTGCTCGGTCAGCGGCTCGACGGGGTCCAGGTCTTCGAGCAGGTTCGACGGGTCGTTCGGATCGCCCAGGAACGGATCGAGCGGTCCATGGTGCGGGTCCGAGAATGGGTCGTGGGACGTCACCCCTCAACGGTAACGCCCCACGACCGGTCGGTGACAACCGAACCGACAAGTTCAGCTGCCGGAATTCAGCCCCTGCTACACGCTGGTGATCGCTGCAAGCGGCTTGGTGCGGGCCGCGCGCATGGCCGGCCAGAGCGCTGCCAGCACCCCGACTACGGCAGCCAGGACCAGCATCAGCACTGACTGTCCCACCGGAACTGCGACGTGAGTCAGCCCCTGATCTCGCAAGGTCCTCACGAACAGCGCGCCGAAACCGAGCCCGAGTACCAGCCCCACGACGGCACCGAACACCGCGATCAGAGTCGATTCCAGGTAGATCGTGCGTCGAACCTGGGCGCGCAGCATACCGACTGCGCGGAGCATGCCTATCTCGCGCCGACGCTCCACGACCGACAGTGCGAGGGTGTTCACGATGCCCAGGATTGCGATCACGATCGCGAGTGCCAGCAGTCCGTAGAGGATACCGAGCAGCTGGTCGATGGTCGCGGCCTGGCTGCCCTTGAACTCCGCCCTGTTCTGCACCTTGACCACCAGGTAAGGATCGGTGGCGTCGGTGAGGGCGGTGCGTAAAGCCGCCAGATCCGCTCCGGGCCTGGCCTTGACGAGAATCACCTCATCCAGGAAGCGATTGGACGGGGTCACCTTGCGGAAGTAGTCACCGGAGGCGAGCCAGTCGCCCAGCAACTGGTTCGTGCGGTAGATGCCGGTGACCTGCAAGGGGGCCGGCTTGCCGTCCAGCGATCGGGCGTCCACGATCGAGCCGACGGTCCAGTGGTGGCTCGTGGCCGAATTCTGCGACACCAGCAGGTGATTGCCGGTGAGCGCGTCGGTGCCGCTGATCATCTGGAACTTGAGCAGCGCCGACAGCGGTCCATCGGCCGCGCTGCCGCGCTGGATGTGATTGCCCAGCTTCACCTGCACGGGGTAGATGGCGACGGTGCTCTGCACGCCGCTCACCTGCGCCACTGCGGCTCCCGCCTGGTAGGGCACGCCCGTGGCATCGGGGCCGGTCAGGATGTAGTCGGCCCGTACGCTGGTGTCGACCAGTTGATTGATCCGAAACTTGGCGGATGCGCCGAAGACCGCGATCGCGCTGACCAGCATCAGCCCGAGGGTGAGCGCGAAGGCGGTTGCCGCTGTCCTGCGAGGGTTCCGGATCGCATTGGTCCTTGCGAGCCGGCCGATCGGTCCGAAGGGGGCGGCCAGCGCGACGCCGACGGCGCGCACCACGGGTCGGGACAGGGCAGGAGCGACCAGCAGAACGGCCAGGATCATCAGCAGTGCCCCGAGCCCGACGAGGCTCGCGGCGGTGCCGCCTGCCGCCATGATGCCACCGGCGGTCAGCGCGGCGATGGCCACGACGGCGAAGCCGGCGCCGATCGCTGTACGCCGGCGCAAGGACGTCCCGGCAGCGGCGAACTCCTCTCGCATCGCGGCGACCGGCGGGGTCGTGGCCGCCCTTCGGGCAGGTGCGTAGGCGCTGAACACCGTCACCAGGATGCCCACTGCCAGCGCCGCCACAATCGTGCGTGGCATCAGCTGCAGCGGTCCTGATGGCAGGCCGAGCTGGAAGCTGTTGAGCAGGGCCCGTAGCCCGTAGGCCAGTCCGGTGCCGGCGGCGATGCCGAGGATGCTGCCGGCCAGGCCCACCACGACCGCTTCGAACAGCACCGACCGGTTGACCTGTCTCCGGCTCGCGCCGATGGCGCGCAGCAGGGCCAGTTCCCGCAACCGTTGCGCCACGATCATGGAGAAGGTGTTGTAGATGATGAACGTCCCCACCAGCAAGGCGATGGCACCGAACGCGAGCAGGAAGTAGTTGATGAACTTCAGCACCGTATCGATGTTGTTCTGCGTTTCCTTGGTGACCTGCTGCCCGGTCTTGTAGGTCAGCCCCGGCACCGCCGCGGCGATCCGCCGCTCCAGCTGTACTTGGCTCACCCCGGCGCCTGCCACGTTGATCGCATCGACGTGGCTGCCGTCGGTGAACAGCTGCATCGCCTGGTCCCGGCTGAACAACGCTCCCACGTAACCACCGGTGTCGGACTTCGTGCTGTAGACGCCCACCACGGTGACCTCGAGGGTCGCGTGGTTGGGCACCAGAACCTTGGTCCGGTCGCCCAGCCCGAGGTGGGCCAGAGCCAGCGCGCCCTTGTTCAACGCGATCTGGCCGGCCGACGCGGGTGGCTTGCCGGATTCGAACCGGTACGGATCGCCGATGCGCTGTGCCGGATCGGCGTAGGCCAGGCCTTCGGTCGGCGCGCCCCCGCTGCGCACCGGCTTGCCATCGGCCGCCAGCAGCACGATCTGACCGGAGATCTGAGGATCGACCTTGACGACGCCGGGGACGGCCTGGATGGTGGCGATATCGCTGATCGGCACACCGCTGCCCCCCTCGTCGTGCTGACGGACCTGGACATCGACGCCCTTGGCAACGTCAGCGAACAGGCCGTGGAACGTGTGGCCCAGGGTGTCGGTGAACACGAATGAACCGGTGACGAACGCGGTGCCCAGCACCACGGACAAGACCGTGAGGGCCAGCCGCACCTTGTGTGCGGCGAGATTTCGCAGCGAAACCTTGCGCATGACGCGTGCTGCCATGACTACATTCCCTCGAGGTTCTTCATCCGGTCCAGCACGCTGTCAGCGGTAGGTGACTGCAGCTCGTCGACGATCCTGCCGTCGGCCAGGAAGACGACCCGGTCGGCATACCCGGCTGCGCGCGGATCGTGCGTGACGATGACGACGGTCTGCCCGAGCTGGGTCACCGAGTTGCGCAGGATGCCCAGCACCTCGCTGGAGGACCGGGAATCCAGGTTTCCGGTCGGCTCGTCGCCGAAGATGATGTCGGGTCGTCCGGCGAGTGCTCTGGCGCAGGCGACACGTTGCTGCTGACCCCCGGACAGCTCGGCGGGCCGGTGCGAGAGCCGGTCCTGCAGGCCGAGCGTCGTGATCACCGAGTGCAGCCATTGCTGGTCCGGCTTCCGGCCGGCGATGTCCATCGGCAGGGTGATGTTCTCCAGAGCGTTCAGTGTGGGGACCAGGTTGAATGACTGGAAGACGAAACCGATCCGGTCGCGTCGCAGCTGCGTCATCTTCTTGTCGGACAGCGTCGTCAACTCGGTGGCGCCCACGCGCACCGAGCCGGCGGTGGCCGAGTCGAGCCCGGCGAGGCAGTGCATGAGCGTGGATTTCCCGGAGCCCGAGGGCCCCATGATGGCGGTGAACTCGCCTGTGCCGAACCTGACAGATACGTCGTTGAGGGCGTGGACGCGGGTATCGCCCGCGCCATAGATCTTGCTGAGGCCGGTGGCGCTGGCGGCCACCGAGGTATCGAGCAGGGGCGGTCGCGCGGCAGCGCCTCCCTGTTGCGGAGAGAGGGTCCCGGAGGAATTCATGGGAGCAAAGCCTTTCGGATCAGATCGGTGACTGAGTGCGTCCTGACTCTGTCCGAATCGGGCGGTCCGGGGCAGTGGGGACGACCCTGAATCGCCCCTGAGGTTTGTCATGGGGTGTTCTCGGGGTCGGCCCAGATAGGGGAGCCGGTAGCGCGGTTTCGCCGCCGGGTGGGTGCGTCCGGGCCTGGTGGCTTCCGGCCTAGAATGAAGCACCGGCACCCGAGGAGTCTTTGCGTGACTAGCCAGCAGCCTGAAATCGGCCCCACCGACATCGCGGGTGTGCCCGCGCCATTCGCGACGCTGGGCCTCACCTTCGACGACGTCCTGCTGCTGCCGGGCGCAACCGACGTGATCCCCAGCCAGGCCGACACCAGGTCCCGTTTGAGTCGCAATATCAGCCTGAGGCTGCCGCTGCTGTCCGCGGCGATGGACACGGTGACCGAATCCCGGATGGCGATCGCGATGGCCCGCCAGGGCGGGATCGGCATCTTGCATCGGAACCTGTCGATCGAGGAGCAGGCCCAGCAGGTGGACCTGGTCAAGCGATCCGAGGCCGGCATGGTGACCCATCCGGTGACCACGACCGCTGACGCGACCCTGGCCGACGTCGATGCGCTGTGTGCGCGTTACCGGATCTCGGGACTTCCTGTCGTCGATGCCGCAGGTCTGCTCGTCGGCATCATCACCAACCGCGATCTGCGATTCGAGACCGACTACAGCAAGCGCGTCGCCGAGGTCATGACGCCGATGCCGCTGATCACCGCTCAGGTGGGCGTGCACAAGGACGTCGCGCTGGGCCTGCTGGCCAAGAACAAGATCGAGAAGCTGCCGCTTGTCGATGCCGACGGGCGGTTGCAGGGCCTCATCACGGTCAAGGACTTCACCAAGAGCGAGCAGTTCCCGCTGGCGACCAAGGATCCATCGGGCAGGCTCCGGGTCGGCGCCGCCATCGGCTTCTTCGACGATGCGTGGAAGCGGGGGATGGCCCTGGTGGAGGCAGGTGTGGACGTGATCGTCGTCGACACTGCGAACGGGCACGCCAGCGGCGTCGTGGAGATGATCAAGCGGTTGAAGGCCGAGCCCAGCGCTGCGCACGTGGACGTCATCGGCGGCAACGTCGCCACTCGGGCCGGCGCTCAGGCACTGGTCGACGCCGGTGCCGATGGTGTCAAGGTGGGCGTCGGGCCCGGCTCCATCTGCACGACCCGCGTGGTTGCAGGCGTCGGGGTTCCGCAGGTGACCGCGATCTACGAGGCGGCACTGGCCTGCCGCCCGGCCGGGGTGCCCGTGATCGGCGATGGTGGCTTGCAGTACTCCGGCGACATCGCCAAGGCCTTGGTGGCGGGTGCCGACACGGTCATGCTGGGATCCCTCTTGGCGGGGTGCGAGGAATCGCCTGGGGATCTGGTGTTCATCAACGGAAAGCAATTCAAGTCCTATCGCGGTATGGGATCGCTGGGTGCGATGCAGACGCGGGGCCGGAACAAGTCCTATTCCAAGGACCGCTACTTTCAGGGCGACGTCTCTGACAACGACAAGCTGATCCCGGAGGGAATCGAGGGGCAGGTGCCCTATCGAGGGCCGCTCGAGGCCGTGGCGCATCAGCTGATCGGCGGCCTTCGCCAGTCGATGTTCTACGTCGGTGCGAACACCATTGCAGAACTGCAGCAACGGGGCCGATTCGTCCGGATCACTGCGGCGGGACTGAAGGAATCTCACCCGCACGACATCCGGATGACAGTTGAGGCGCCGAACTACCCCGGTAACTGACCCGGGCTCGGCTGCGCCGACAGCACACGTGCCGCGGGCCGCGGTGCTGGTGTAGGGATCAGCCGGCTCGGAAGAAGCGCTGCCTGATCAGATCGGCGTTGCGGTCGATGCTGTGCGCGCCCGAATCGACGCGCAGGTCGTAGTCGATACCGGCGTGCACTCGGGTTGCCTGGTGCGCTGCCATGCCGAAAGCCCGGTCGCCGCGTCTGCGTTCGCGTTCTTGCGCCACCTCGGGCGCGCAGAGCACACCGACCCAGCCCACGTGCACCCCGCGCAGGGCGGAACGCCAGCGCGCCTGCGCCGATGGCCCGCTCACGAAGTTGTCCTCGACGATGATCAGCGCGCCCAGCTCGGCCATGCGCGCTATGCCCGCCATCCAGTGACGCTCGGCTTCCTGAAAAGCCGGCCCTGCGCTGACCACGCCGTCGTCGGCTATGTGCAGGCCGTCGTCGGTCGACATTGCCGGTGGGCACGCCTCGACCAGGTCATCGACACCGAACCGCAGCCAGCTGCCCGGCAGCGTTCGTTGCAGCACCCGAGCCAGACTCGTCTTTCCCGAACTCGATCCGCCGTTGAGCACCAGCACCCGGGGGGTGCTGTCAGTAGCGTGCATGCGATTCTCCTTCGTTCCGCGATTCACCATAGGCGCTCGCATGTTCTTTCGAGCGGGTCGCGGAAAGGTGTGGATAACCGATCCGGTCTTACCTGCGCTGTGGACAAGCACATAGCCGCGTCGTAGATCGCCGTTACCGTCCTCGGCCATGCACGATCTCCTGGATAGGCCATTGCCACAAGCAGATTCAGCAACGGTTCGGGCGATGGCCAATCGGGCGGCCGCCGTTGCCGCGGAACTGCAGCGGGTGCGTGCCAGGCTCTCGGGCGCACTTGCCGTCGACGGCTGGACCGGAGCGGCCCGGCTCGCGTTCGACAGCGAACTGGCCGAACGGTTAAAGCAATTGGACCCAGCCATTGCACGCTATGACGGCTGCGCGGCTGGCCTGATGCGCTACGCCTCACGACTCGACCAGACGCTGCCAGCACTGCAAGCCGCGCGCGCCGGGCTCACTCAGGTCGCGCCGGGTATGCCAGGCGCGTTCCAGCAATCGCACGAGGTGGTTCCTGGTCCCAGCCCGTCGCAGCTGCGCTTCGAACGTCTGTGGCAGCAATGGGATGACGATCGTCGTAGCTGCGTTTCGGCGTTGGAACGTGCTGCGCGATGTGGCGCGGATCGGCACGGCTTCGCTCGCCTGTGGCATGCGGCCGGGCATGTCGTGCACGAGATCAGCCACGTAAATCTCGCCGAAATTTCCAAGGCGTTGGACGAGCTCGGCAACGTGCTGTTCGTTGCGGCACTTGCGCTCAGCCCGGTGCCTGGACTTGGCGAGGCTATGTGGACAGCGGTGGCGCTGGTCTCGGCCGCCAAGCTGGCAGTGGATGCGACCCGGGTCGCCCGCGGTGACAAGTCCGTTTCCAAAGGTGATCTGGCATGGGATGCGATGGCCGCTATCCCCGGCGGCGGCCGAATGTCGAAGGAAGCCAAAGAGGCGGCCGGCCTGGAAAAGTCGATCGTGGTCAAGAGGGAGGTGTCAGGTCTGGCTCCGGATGCGACCCATGTCAACATCGTTCCGGGCGGAGGGCTGAGCGCGTTCGAAGGGTGTCGGGGTATGGGCGGGCACGCAATCAAGCGTCACGTCGGCAAGTCCTACAGCTTCCTGGTCTCCCGGTTCAAGAATCCGACTATCTTTCGGGCCTCCTCCTACCTCGACCGAGCGACGGCGGAGCACGCGATTGCCGGTGCGTTGCGGCACGCGGACGCAGAGGTCAACGCTTGGCTAGCGACAGGGGTCAGGACTCTTGTCCTCAAAGCGCATTCCGGTGCCGAGGTGGGTGTGACCGTGTCGCGGCTGGGGGGGCAGGTCCCGCGGCCGACCACGAAGTTCGTGATCATACTCGAGAGGGAGCCCGCGATGCCGCTAGGTTACAAGCTTCCGACATCATTTCCCGCGCCGTGACGACGTTCGAGAAGAGCCGGTGGCCCGCCCTTCAGATTCTGGCCCTGGCCTACCTCAACGAGGAGTGGCCCGAGAACTTCCGCTCCGCCGCCGAGGCGGTGGATGCCTTCTACCGCAACAACGGGCAGCAGCGCGGGCTGGTGACAGCGGAGATCTCCGAGGTCCTCGCCGAATATGCCGAGAGCCAGCTGCCTGAGCTGTTCGAGGAGCTGGATCTGCTGGTAGATCCGTCGCTGGACCTGAACACCTACACCGGCTGGCTGCAAGGCGTTGCTCGTCGGAGGCCGATCGAGCAGAGCGAGAACGAAGAGTCACGGCTCCCGCCGACCCTGACGACCGGGCTGACTGCGCTGACTGGTCTTGCCCGCTGCTTCGACCCGGGCTGGCGCCGGCGAAACTACTCCTGCACCAGGTTGGTCGTGGACGAGCACGTGCGCAGGTTTCCGGCCCTGGCTGCAACGCTGCCAGCCGAGATCGAGCTCCTGCTTGCCAGGTTCGGCGAGGCGGAACTAACAGATGTGCTGCTGACCGCGGGGATCGACTACAGCCCGGCGCGCGAGCTCAATACGAACCGGAGGTGGTTGCAGCTGGTCGCTCAGCGAGTGCGCGAGCTCATCCAGAAGCAGGGCTGACTGCCGTCTGCCGAACGGCGTGGCCCGGTCAGCTGGGGCAGTATTGGGCAAGGACCAGAAGTTGGGGCCGCAGCGGTTTGCGACGGGAGCCGATCATGCTGATCGCACATATCAGCGACACGCACATTGCCACCGGGCCGCTGGGCGCTGAACCGGCACGTCAACTGCATCGCGCGTTGGGCCGGCTGCTCGCGTTGGACCGCCGACCGGATTGCGTGGTGATCACCGGCGACGTCGCCAACGACGGCACTCAAGCGCAGTACGAGGCGTTCCGCACCATCCTCGGCAGCTACCCGCTGCCGGTGCACCTGGTTGCAGGCAACCACGACGAGCCGAAGATGATGCTCTCGCAGTTCGCCGGCACCGCCCTTTTCGGCGGCCAGGATTGCTCGTACTACACCGTGAGCTACCCCGATGCCCTGCTCGTGGTGCTCGACACGCATGTGCCGGACTCGCCCGCCGGGCACCTCGACGACGCGCAGCTGCACTGGCTGGCGGGCGTTCTCGACGGTGCAAGCAGCCCTGCTGTGGTCGCGCTGCATCACCCACCGATCACCACCGGAATCGGCTTTCTCGACGGCATGGGCCTGATCAACGCCGCCGAACTCGGCGAGGTCATCCGGTCTCGGCCTGTGGTGCAGCGGATCCTGGCCGGCCACGTACACCGGGCGATTGTGGGTACCTTCGCCGGTGCGATCACGGCGATCGCGCCCAGCCTCTACCGCCAGGCCAGCCTGACGCTCAGCGGCGCCGATCCCGTCAGCTACACGCACGAACCTGCCGGGGCACTGCTGCACCTGCGTTCTGGCGAGAACTGGGCGACCCATTTCCTACCGACCGACGCTCCCGGCGCCACCCTCGGCTATTTCTGAGTCGCGACCGCCGGCATGCGGCCGGGGCTGGGAGACTCGGACTCGAACCGAGACTGCACGGCTCCAAAGGCCGGCGGGCTGCCGATTACCCCATCTCCCATCGCATCCGGCGATGCGGGAGCCACAGGCTTCCGCCATTCCGGACGTCCGGTGCTGTGCCGTGGCGGCCAGCTCCAGAGAGACGAAGCTTACCCATCGCGCATTCTCAGCCCATCACCAGGCAAACCTACGCTTCCGTAGGTTACGCTACCGTAGCTAAGCTGCTGGCTGGCCAACCGGTCCGCCAGTCGCGCCGAATAGCAACCAGGCCTGCGCATCAACGGCCTGCGCAACACGTCCACGTCCCCGAGGAAAGGTTCGAGATGACCCTGACCGACGATCAGCGCTCCGACATCCAGGCACTGCAGGATGCCAAACCTGCCGGCAAACCGATGATCGAGGGCAACAAGAAGACCGTCGAACAGGTCATGCTCTACATCTTCGTGATCGTGCCGTTCCTCGCGCTGGTTGCCGCCATCCCGCTGCTGTGGGGCTGGGGCATCGGCTGGACCGACGTCGCCCTCGGCCTCGTGTTCTACGTGATCGCCGGCCTCGGCATCACCGTCGGCTTCCATCGCTACTTCACCCATGGCTCCTTCAAGGCCAATCGCGGCCTCAAGATCGCTCTCGCGATCGCCGGCTCCCTGGCCATCGAGGGCCCGGTCATCCGTTGGGTGGCCGACCATCGGCGTCACCACGCGTTCTCCGACCGCGAGGGCGACCCGCATTCGCCGTGGCGCTTCGGGGAATCGCTGAGCGGCCTCACCAAGGGCTTCTTCTTCGCCCACGTCGGCTGGCTGTTCGACCCGGAGCACACCAACCAGGAGAAGTACGCCCCGGACCTGCTGGCCGACCGCGACATCGCGCGGATCGACCGGCTGTTCCCGCTGCTCGTCGGCATCAGCCTGCTTGCACCGGCACTGCTCGGCGGCCTGATCACCTGGTCCTGGACCGGCGCGCTGTCGGCCTTCTTCTGGGCCTCGCTGGTCCGCCTCTGCGTACTGCACCACGTGACCTGGTCGATCAACTCCGTATGCCACATGATCGGCGAGCGGCCCTACGCCTCGCGGGACCGATCGGCCAACTTCTGGCCGCTTGCCATCCTCAGCTTCGGCGAGTCCTGGCACAACAGCCACCACGCTGACCCCACCTGTGCCCGGCACGGCGTGGACCGTGGCCAGCTGGACATCTCGGCATGGTGCATTCGCCGCTTCGAGCAGCTCGGCTGGGCACGCGATGTCCGCTGGCCCAAGCGGGAGCGGTTCGACAAGCTCGCGGCGCGCCGGGCCGAGGAGCGCGCGCAGGGCAAGGCGTCCGCGCCGACGGCAAAGGCGGCCGATCGAGCCGCCTGAGTCCCGGCAGCCGGGCTCAGGTCACCGCCTGCCGGACCGCGTAGCGCGGGTCCTGCCAGGCGGCGGTTGCCAGCACGTGCTCCAGCACCAGCAGCGCCGACTGCACGTCGGCGAAGCTCAGGTACAGCGGGGTGAACCCGAGCCGCAGCATGTCCGG
>DATAKO010000096.1:0-24153 GCA_036261575.1 Jatrophihabitans sp. | reverse complement strand
CGCATTCGAGCACCTCCGGTAGCTCATCGGCGACGCGGGAAAGGCGCAACGCCAACTCGACCAGCGCCGGTATGTCGGCCGGTTCCGCGCCGCCATAGCCGGTGAGCAGCGGAAACGCCTTCGGTTCGCTGATCAGCTCGGCTGCATCCAGCGAGGTCAGCGGTACCACGGCGTAGGACCGGTCGGCCAGCAGGTCGGTCGCCACACCGCCGACACCGAAGGAAACCAAGGCTCCGAACGAGCGATCATCCAGCACCTGCAGCACGGTATCCACGCCACGTGGCGCCATCGGTTGCACCACCGCCCCGGCTTCCTCACCCAGACCGAGCGATTGCCACGCCTGCACCATGTCCCCGGCGTCCGACAGGTGCAGCCGCACCGCGCCCGGGACCTTGAGGGCCACCGGCCAGCCCAGCCGGCTGGCCGCAACCACCGCCTGTCCCTTGCTGGCAACTCGTTCCTCCGGCAGCAGCGAAATGCCGTACCAGCCGAGCAGGGCCCGCACCTGGCCGGCGTCGAGCTCGTGCCCGTCCGGGTGCTCCGCCAGCACATCGGCGACGAACGCGCGCGCGGCCTCGGACTCGATGCCGGCCAGCTCCGGCAGCCGGCCCGGTTCCCGGTTACGCCATTGGGCATAGCGGGTCACCCGAGCCAACGCACCGACCGCTCGTTCGGGCGAGGAATACGACGGGATGGAGCCGGGCATGGGCGCCACCGGTCCGGGTGCGGCGAGCTCCTTCGGCACACCGTCGAAGCCGAGAAACGTCGACAGCACCGGCTTGTTCTGACCGGCCACCGCGGCCCGCAGCCGGGCCGCCACCGTCGTCTCCTCGCCACGGCGCATCGGCGGCACGAACACCGTCACCACCGCATCCACGTCCTCGGCGGCGAGTTCGGTGGCCAGCGCGGCCCCGAAGTCGTCCGGGCTCGCATTCACACCCACGTCCACCAGCCGGGCCAGCACCAGTCCCTCGGTCTCCAGCGCATCGGCCACCAACACCCCGAGCGCCGTCGAATGCCCCACCACCGCAACCCGGTTACCGGCCGGCAGCGGCTGGGTGGTCAGCAACAGGGCGACGTCGAAAAGCTCGGCGATGTTCTGGGTACGGATGATGCCGGATGCCTCGAACAGCGCCTGCACGCTCTCGTCAGGCACCTGCACGGAGGTGTGCTGCAGCCCGGCCACCATCGAGCCGCGGCCGCTCTTGACCGCGACGATCGGCTTGCGCCGCGCGAATCGGCGGGCGATCCGGGCGAACTTGCGCGGATTACCGAAACTCTCCAGGTAGAGCAACGCCAACTCGGTGTTCGGGTCGGTCTCCCAGTACTGCAACAGGTCATTGCCGGATACGTCTGCCCGGTTGCCTGCCGAGACGAAACTGGACACACCCAAGCCGCGCCGGGCTGCCTCTCCCAGCACTGCCACGCCGAGCGCTCCGGACTGGCAGAAGAACCCTGCCCGGCCGGGCAACGGCGCGACGGTGGACAGCGAGGCATTGAGCGCGATACCGGCGTCGGTATTGAGAATGCCCAGGCAGTTCGGGCCGACGACCCGCATGCCGTGCGACCGCGCTTCGGCAACCAGCGCGCGCTGCGCGCGCAGGCCCTCGGCCCGTTCCTGCTCACCACCGGATTCACCGAAACCGGCCGACATCACCACGAGGCCGTGCACGCCCCGACGGCTGCACTGCGCGACCACATCGACGACATCTG
This sequence comes from Jatrophihabitans sp., assembly GCA_036261575.1. Classification (GTDB taxonomy): domain Bacteria; phylum Actinomycetota; class Actinomycetes; order Mycobacteriales; family Jatrophihabitantaceae; genus Jatrophihabitans_A. Next base: position 22,440 of record DATAKO010000096.1, on the reverse strand, counting down.
CCGCCGGCACCGCCAGCACCGCCAGATCGACCTCGCCCGGCACCTCTGCGATGCTCGGGTAGGCCAGGATCCCATTCACCGCTGTGGTGTTCGGGTTCACCGGAAAGATCGGTCCGGTGAATCCGGCCGTCACCAGGTTGTGCAACACCAGATGGCCGATCTTGCCCGGATCTGCACTGGCACCGATCACCGCCACCGACCGTGGGTTCAGCAGCCGGCCGATGGACCGGGAATCGGCACGCAACTCGCGCTCGGCCATCACCTTCTGGGTGCGCTCGGTCGCGGCGATGTCGAACTGCAGGCTGACCTCGTTACCCTCTCGGCGCCGGCTGGCTTCGAAGCCTGCGTCCAGGAAGACCCGGATCATGGTGCGGTTCTCAGCCAGTACCACCGCCTCGAACCGGGTGACGCCCAGCTCCCGGCCGATCTCCACCAGATGTTCCAGCAGCACCGAGCCGATGCCCCGGCCCTGATGCGCATCGGCCACCACGAAAGCGATCTCGGCAAGCCCTGCTTGCTGCGATGAGCCGGCCGGGGCCAGCTTGTCGAACCGGCCGACCGCGATGATCTCGCCGTTCAGCCACGCGGCCAGCGCCGCCCTATTGACGTTGTCCATGTGCGTGAACCGGATCAGGTCCCGCGGCGGGATACTCGGGTAAGCCGAGAAGTAGCGCAGGTAGCGGGTGCGCACCGACAGCCCGGCGTGAAAGGCGACCAGCGCATCAGCATCGGCGGGCGTGAGCGGACGCAGATGCACCGTGCCGCCGTCGGAGACCACCACGTCCGCCTCCCAGTGCGGCGGGTACGTCGCGGCGGCGGGCTCGGCACCGTCAGGAACGGAGTGCACGCCGGGGTCGGTCATAGCAGCATCGTGCCGCTTCGCTCAGTCGCGGTGCACATTGGCTCCCTCGCTCCGCTCAGTCGCGGGGGTCATCGGCTCCCTCGCTCCGCTCAGTCGCGGGGGTCATCGGGATCGAGGCCCAGCAACGGGAAGCTCGCGTGCCGCGTCGCCGCGATCGAGCGATCCAGCCAGCTCTCGCCACCGGGATTCCACGGCTGCGGCGCCGGCGAGCGGCCCTCCCCCATCCACTCGGGCAGCTTGGCGCTGACCCCGCGGGCACGCAGATCGTCAGTCCACGCCTGGGGGATCCGGCATTCCGGCGAGATCGGCACCCCGGTCGTCTCGGCCAGCAGATGCGTCCAGGCACGTGGTACGCAGCGCAGCACGCCGTAACCGCCGCCGCCCAAGGCCAGCCACCGCCCGCCGGCGGCGGTGTGCGCCAGATCGTGCAACTCGGCGTAGGCCGCGCGCTGGCCGTCCACCGTCAGCGCAAGGTCCGCCAGCGGATCCTCGTGGTGGGTGTCGCAGCCGCACTGGGTTACCAGCACCTCGGGCCGGAAGGCCGTCACCGCGGACGGCACCACCGCTCGGAACGCGCGCAGCCAGCCGTCGTCGCCGGTTCCGGGCGGTACCGGCAGGTTGATCGCGGCGCCGACCGCGTCACCGCTGCCGGTCTCGGTCGGCATTCCGGTTCCCGGGTACAGCGTGCGCGGGTCCTGGTGCACCGACACCGTCAGCACCCGCGGGTCGTCGTAGAAGGCGGCCTGCACGCCGTCGCCGTGATGGACGTCGATATCGACGTAGGCAACCCGCCGGGCTCCTGCCGCCAGCAGCGACCGGATCGCCAGCACCACGTCGTTGAACACGCAGAAGCCTGCAGCCGATCCGGGCATCGCGTGGTGCAGGCCGCCGGCGATGTTCACCGCGTGCTGTACCCGTCCGGACCAGAGCAGTTCCGCCGCCAGCCGCGAGCCGCCGGCGATGAGCGCGGACGCGTCATACATGCCGTCGAATACAGGATTGTCGGTGCTGCCCAGGCCGAAGCCGTGATAGCCGGGATCGGCGCTGGCGGCGCGCACCGCGGCCAGGTATTCGGCGGTGTGCACCTGCAGCAGTTGCTGCTCGTCGGCAGCCTCGGGCCGCACCAGCTCCAGCCGGTCCAACACCCCCAACCCCCTGGCCAACCGCATCGTCAGGTCGAGCCGCACCGGGGTCATCGGGTGCTCGCCGAAGTCGTAGTGCAAGTAGTCCTCACCCCACACCACACCCGTGTGGCACTGCCGCTCGTCCCGTGCAGGTTCCGACCGCTCCGCTGCCATAAGGATTGACGGTAATCACCGCGCGCGCCGCTTACGAGCCGGGACGCCGCCCGTTCTGTGCACGCGCACAGTTGACCAGCCCGGGCTTGACAACTGATCGCCGAGCTAGTGATGTGACCTTGGACATAGTTCATGTCAGCCGGGTCCGGTCGGAGACGACCACCCGATACGGAATGAGGCAACGATGCCAGTGACCATCGAGCTTCGCACCCTGCATCATGCCGTCGCCGACCTGCGTGCCGCAGTCGGTTCATTGCAGGGCAAGTACGGCGACGTGCCCGCGGTCCGCCGGCTGCGCAATGACCTGGAGCGGTTGGAACTGGACGTGCTCGATGTCGGCACCCTGCCGGGCCATCCAGACATTCCGGCGCCGGTGCAGATGCAAACCCTGACCGATGAGCCGTACGACCCGGCGATGTGGGCCGAGGACGCCGATGACGAGGGCCTGGGCGGGTACCACGGGACCACTCGATGACGACGGCACGGACCAGCGGACCCCGGACGGGAGGGGTGAACGCGCCGGGCCGCGCCGCGATAGCAGCCCGCACCCTGCGCGGCGACCGCTGGTGGCTGCCGCAACTGATCACCGGCGGCGTGCTGCTGCTGTTCGCGATCTACGCCACCGTGCGGGCCTTCGCCAACAGCGACTACTACGCCGAGCCCTACCTCACCCCGCTCTACTCGCCCTGTTTGAGCACCCGCTGCGTGCCGCACGCCAGCGACTTCGGCACCCCGGTAGGGCACTGGTTCCCACTGTCGCCGGCCATCATCATCCTGATCTTCCCGCTGGGTTTCCGGCTCACCTGCTACTACTACCGCAAGGCGTACTACCGCGCGTTCTGGCAGTCGCCACCGGCCTGTGCGGTGGCCGAGCCGCACGCGCGCTACTCGGGTGAGGCCAGGTTCCCGCTGATCCTGCAGAACTCCCACCGCTACTTCTGGTATGTCGCGCTGCTGTTCTCCATCATCCTGAGTTACGACGCGGTGCTCGGGTTCAGAGACCAGCACGGGCACTGGGGCCATCTCGGGCTGGGCACCATCATCCTTGTGCTGAATGCCCTGCTCATCTGGGCCTACACGCTGTCCTGCCACTCCTGCCGGCACATCGTCGGCGGCCGGCTGCGCCACTTCTCGCGGCATCCGGTCCGCTACTGGGCCTGGACGCAGGTCTCCAAGCTGAACGCCCGGCACATGCAGCTCGCCTGGATCTCGCTGCTCTGGCTGGTCGTGACTGACTTCTACATCTTCTTGCTGGCGCGCGGCGCCTTCACCGATCCACGAATCTTCTAAAGGAGCGCGTCAGCTGTGGATACCCGCCCGCCGGATTACCGGAGCGCCCCCGACCAAGCGGAGTACCGCTTCGACGTGCTCATCATCGGCGCCGGTGGAGCCGGCCTACGCGCTGCGATCGCCGCCCACGAGGCCGGCTGTCGCACCGCGATCATCTGCAAATCCCTCTTCGGCAAGGCACATACCGTGATGGCCGAGGGCGGTATCGCCGCCTCCATGGGAAACGTCAATCCGCACGACAACTGGCAGGTCCACTTTCGCGACACCATGCGCGGGGGCAAGTTCCTGAACCACCCACGGATGGCCGAACTGCACGCGAAGGAGGCACCGGAGCGGGTCTGGGAACTGGAGACCTACGGCGCGCTGTTCGACCGCACTCCGGAGGGCAAGATCAGCCAGCGCAACTTCGGCGGGCACGAGTACCCGCGGCTTGCGCATGTCGGCGACCGCACCGGCTTGGAGCTGATTCGTACGCTGCAGCAGAAGATCGTCTCGCTGCAGCAGGCCGACGGCCGGGCCGAGCGCGGCGACACCGGGCCCGGCACCCCCTACTCCGACGGCAAGCTCGCTGTTTTCGCCGAACTCACGATCACCGAGCTGCTGACCGACGAGTCCGGCGCGATCGCGGGCGCTTTCGGTTACCGGCGCGACTCCGGGGAGTTCGTGCTGTTCCGGGCACCGGCGGTGGTGCTCGCCACCGGCGGGATCGGCAAGTCGTTCAAGGTCACGTCCAACTCCTGGGAGTACACCGGCGACGGGCACGCGCTGGCGCTGCGAGCCGGATCGTCCCTGCTCAACATGGAATTCGTGCAGTTCCACCCGACCGGCATGGTCTGGCCGCCATCGGTGAAAGGCATCCTGGTCACCGAGTCGGTCCGTGGCGACGGCGGGGTGCTTCGCAACTCCGACGGCACGCGCTTCATGTTCGACTACGTGCCGGACGTGTTCCGCAAGAATTACGCCGAGACCGAGGACGAGGCCGACCGCTGGTACACCGATCCGGACAACAACAGGCGGCCACCGGAGCTGCTGCCCCGAGACGAGGTCGCCCGGGCGATCAACGCCGAGGTCAAGGCCGGACGCGGCTCCGAGCACGGGGGCGTCTACCTCGACGTGTCCAGCAGGCTGCCCGCCGATGAGATCATCCGGCGGCTGCCGTCCATGCATCACCAGTTCAAGGAGTTGGCTGATGTGGACATCACCGCCGAGCCGATGGAGGTCGGGCCCACCTGCCACTACGTCATGGGCGGGGTCCAGGTCGATCCGGACACCGCGGCCGCGGAGAACGTGCCCGGCCTGTTCGCTGCCGGCGAGGTGGCCGGCGGCATGCACGGTTCCAACCGTCTCGGCGGCAACTCGCTGTCGGACCTGCTGGTCTTCGGCCGCCGGGCCGGGCTGGGCGCTGCCGAGTACGTACACGCCCGCCACGGCGACTATCCGGTGGCCAACGCCCGGGCGGTTGTCTCGGCCCGAGCTGCCGCGCTCCGGCCGTTCCAGCACGAGGACGGCGAGAATCCGTACACGTTGCACCAGGAACTGCAACAGACGATGAACGATCTGGTCGGCATCATCCGCCGTGAGCCGGAGATGCAGCAGGCGCTGGATCGGCTCGCCGAGCTCAAGGATCGGGCGCGCCGGGTCAGCGTGGTCGGCCACCGCGAATTCAACCCTGGCTGGCACCTGGCGCTGGACCTGCCGAACATGCTGGCGGTCAGCGAGTGCGTCGCGCGCTCGGCCCTGATCCGGCAGGAAAGCCGGGGTGGGCACACCCGTGACGACCACCCCGAGATGAGCCCGCTCTGGCGGCAGCGCAACCTGGTCTGCCGCGGCGTCACCGATGTGGACGGCATGAGCGAGATCACCGTGGTGGTGCAGCGCATCCCGCAGATCCGGCCGGATCTGCTGGCGCTGTTCGACCGGGACGAGCTGTCCAAGTACCTGACCGATGCCGAACTGGCCGCCGGCGACGGCGAGCCGGCGTGACCTCGACGAGCGGGAGATAGCGGTGGCCTACGAGGCGAAGTTCCGGGTGTGGCGCGGTGACGCCGGGGCCGGTGAACTGCAGGACTTCACCGTCACGGTCAACGAGGGTGAGGTGGTGCTGGACATCATCCATCGCCTGCAGGCGACCCAGGCCTCCGACCTGGCGGTGCGATGGAACTGCAAGGCCGGCAAGTGCGGCTCGTGCAGCGCGGAGGTCAATGGCCGGCCGCGCCTGATGTGCATGACACGGATGTCGACGTTCACCGAAGCGGAGGTGATCACCGTGACGCCGTTGCGGGCGTTTCCGGTTATCCGTGATCTGGTCACCGATGTCTCGTTCAACTACCAGAAGGCACGTGAGATCCCGGCGTTCGCGCCGCCGGCGGGACTTGCACCCGGTGAGTACCGGATGCAGCAGGTGGATGTGGCGCGATCGCAGGAGTTCCGCAAGTGCATCGAATGCTTCCTGTGCCAGGACACCTGCCACGTGGTGCGCGACCATGAGGACAACAAGCAGTCCTTCGCCGGGCCGCGCTTCCTGATGCGGGTGGCCGAGCTGGACATGCATCCCCTGGATGCGCTGGATCGCCGCGATCAGGCGCAGCAGCAGCACGGCCTGGGCATGTGCAACATCACCAAGTGCTGCACCGAGGTCTGCCCGGAACACATCAAGATCACCGACAACGCGCTGATCCCGATGAAGGAGCGGGTGGCCGACCGCAAGTACGACCCGCTGGTCTGGCTCGGCCGCAAGATCAGCCGGCGCGACTGAACGATCCGATCACCCCAGCTGCTCCAGCGGGTTTCCCGCCAGCGCCGACAGCAGACCCGACTCGACCGAGCGCGCGGCGTTGCTGTCCGGCTTGCGCGCCGCCTGGTCGGCGAAGCAGCGTCCGAACTCGACTGACAGCTCCAGTCGCGGGTACTGACGGATCACCTCGGCACGCAGCTCCAGCGGCCAGCTCTCGGCCCGGCTGCCGCTGATGTCGAGGCTGGTGGCCGATTCCAGCAAGTAGCCTTCGACGTCCAGCTTCGGGTCCACCGAACGCCACATGTGCCGCACGATGATCTCGCTGACTCGATTGCGCCTAGCGACCCGCCAACCGGCACCGGCGGCGAACACCCAGCCGACGTCGCCGCCGGCGTGCTCGAACGGCCGGCTGACGTTGTCGAAAGGCTCGGTCAGCCCGCTGTCGTGCAACATCGAGGCCACGTAGAGCAACTCGGGATCGAAGATGAGCTCCTCCGCCACGCCGAGCGCGGCGGCGAAGCGGTAGGAGCGCTCGCAATGGTTGACCAGGGCCGGCGAGTGGAAGTGCCCGCACACCTCGCGGGCTAGCCTCGCGGCGGCGGTGTCGGGCACCGGAAGGTCGGACAGCAGCATGGGCAGAGCCTAGCTTCGCCGGCCGTTCGAGGACGGCGGGTCGGCATCGGGTCCCTCACGCAGGGTGCGGGCGACGATCACCGCGGCCACCGCTACCACCAGCAGCACCCCCAACGCGCCGGCAAACTCCAGCACCGGCGTGCTGCGGCCGGTGGTGACGGCCCCGATGGCATACACCAGCCCGATCAGCACCGCCGCGACCAGCAGCCCGAGCGCCGACTGGCGCAGCCAGTGCCGCACAAGCTCCGGCCGGACGATGCAGTCCAGCGGCGCGGCGGCGGCCAGCGCGGTGGCCGACCACAGCACGAACAGCGCGAACGCGAAGGGCAGAACCCGCTCGACCGGTGGATGGTGGTAGGTCCCGTCACCGACCACCCAGCTGGCCAGGCCGCCGATCATGGCCAGCCCGGGCCCGTTGCGCGCGGGACTGACCACCGCGGTGACGAGCCCGATCAGCAGGATGACCTCGAAGATCAGGTGATGGCCGGCCGGCAACAGCAGCACCGCGATGCCGGCGGCCGCCTGCACCGACCGAACGACCAGCGCGGATGGTTGCCAGTGCCTGCGCTCGCGCCAGTCGGGCACGAACGCGACGCTGCGTGCCCGGCTCGGCCGACTGGTGAGCCGGCTCATCGCCGCAACCTGGGCGCGGCGGCCAGCCGGCTCAAGCCGAGCAGCACCGCATCGAGGCTGCCGGCGCCGAGCCACGGCACCGCAGGTACCCCGTGCGCGGCGAGGGCGGCAACGAGGTTGTCCCGGCGCAGCAGCTGCACGCGCCAGGCGAGCTTCGTCCACTGGCCCAGCTCGGTCAGCTCGATCCGGTCCGGCAGCGTGTCCACCACGATCATCGAGCGCCCGGCCCGGGTCAGGCCGGCCAGCGCCTGACCGACCTCGTCGGACAGCAGCGGGCTCAACACGATGACCAGAGCGTTGACGGGGATCCGCGACAACGCGCGCTCGATCGCCGGCTGCCCGACCGCACCAGCCCGGGTCTCCAGCAGTATCTCGACCAGCCGGTCGAGCTGGCCACGGCCGGCGCGGGACCGGATCGGGCGGCCGGGCCGGGACAGATCCAGCAGCCCGACCCGGTCACCGTTACGCAGGTAGTGCTCGGCGATGGCACCGGCGGCCCGGACCGCCTGATCCAGCGAGCTGGACGAGCGATCCCCGTCGCCGCTCTCCCCCACCTCGACAGAGGTGTCGAGCACGAGCACCACATCGGCGTCCCGGTCGGAGTAGGTGTTGGTCACGTGCAACGCACCGGTGCGGGTGGAGACGGGCCAGTTGATCCGGTGCAGCCGGTCGCCGGGGGTGAACGGCCGGACGCCGGCCAGATCGATGCCCTCGCCGGTACGCCGGGACCGGTGCAGCCCCACCACTCCGGCCGCCACCGGCACCGCATCGACAGCGGTGAACCCCTCGCGCAGCGGCAGAACCCGGATGCTGCCGGTGGCCGGCACCAGGGCGACGGCCCGCAACAGGCCCATTGCGGTATAGGCCTCCAGCAGCACGCCGTCCAGGTAACCGCGGCCCCAGCGGGTGCTGACGAGGCGGTAGCCGAACCGACGCTGCGTGCCGGCCAGGACGGAGGTCACGACCAGCCTGCCACCCTCGGGCTGATCCAGGTGACCGCGCAGCTGCAGCCGCAGCTGAAGCGCGTCCACCGTCTCCTCGGCCGAGATATGCCAATGTACAAAGGTGGATTCGCCTTCGAGCAGGGTGGCGGCACCGGCCTGCACGGTGACCTCCGGTAGCCGGTAGGCGCGCCGCAGCAGCGCGAGCAGCGACATCGCCGCGATCGGCAGCACCACCACGACCAGGTCGGGCCGGTTGAGCGCAACCGCCAGCAGCCCCATCGTCGCGATGGCACCGAGCGCGGTGGACAGCGCCGGGGCCGGCTGCCAGGTCGAGCCGGTCACTCGCGCCCGACCGCCGGGTAACCGGTCCGGTCGGCGTCCGGGGCCGGCACCGAATCGAGGACACCGTTGATCACATCGGCGGGCGAGAGGTTGCGCATCCACATCTCCGGCCGCAGCGTGATCCGGTGCGCCAGTGCCGGCACTGCTACCGCCTTGACGTCCTCGGGTGTCACATAGTCGCGATGGTGGATCAGCGCGAACGCACGCGCCACCAGGAGCAGCGCGAGCGCGCCGCGCGGTGAGGCACCGACGAGCAGGTGCTGATGAAAGCGGGTGGCGTCAACCAGGTCCACGCAGTAGCGGCCGACCCGTTCGGCAACGGTGACCCGCTCGACCGACTGCTGCAAGGCCAGCAGCCGTACGGGGTCCAGCACCCGGTCCACCACGATCGTCTCGCTGCGCCGCTGGATCCGGCGCTGCAGCACCTGCCATTCCTCGTCCTTGCTCGGGTAGCCGAAACCCACCCGGAGCAGAAACCGGTCCAGCTGTGCCTCGGGCAGCGGATAGGTGCCCTCGTACTCGATCGGATTGGCGGTCGCGATCACGTGGAACGGCCGGGGCAGCGTGAACGTCCTGCCTTCCACGGTGGCCTGGCCCTCCTGCATGGCCTCCAGCAGGGCGGCCTGCGTCTTGGGCGGCGTCCGGTTGATCTCGTCGGCCAGCACCAGCCCGGCGAACAGCGGCCCGCTGCGGAAGGAGAACTCGTTCCTGCTCTGGTCGTAGACGAAGGAACCGGTGATGTCGGACGGCAGCAGGTCGGGGGTGAACTGCACCCTGCGAAACTCCAGGCCGAGGGCCTGAGCGAACGAGCGAGCCGCCAGCGTCTTGGCCAGACCGGGGTTGTCCTCGATCAGCACGTGGCCTCCAGCCAGCAACCCGGCCAGCACCAGTGCCAGCTGGCCCCGCTTGCCGACCACCGCGCGAGCGACCTCGTCAAGGATCCGGTCGCACAGCATGCCGGCCTGGCCGGTGCTGATCAGATCCGCTCGATCTGCAGGATCAGTGCCTCCAGCCGCCGCCGGTCCAGCGGCTGGAATGTCACGTCCGGCGACGGCGTCATGATCTGCCACAGTTCTTCTCCCACGATCTCGCGTGCCCGGACGGGCTGCGTTCTGAACAGGATTCCGTGCCGGTAGCGCAGCCGGTCCGCGGTCAGCTGCACCAGCAGCGGCCGCAATGACCAGTCGAACTCGGTCTGATCCCGAATGCCGTTCTCCAGCCTGCGCTCCAGATGGCGCAGCCGCACGAAGTATTCCGGACTGCCCCGCTCCGGCATCATGTCCGGCGCGGCCGGCAGCACGTCGGCGACGCTCGACCTGACCAGACCGACGATGACGGCCACCAGCAGCGGGACCGACAGCATCAGCAGCAGCGGCTGGCGCAGGTGTGCAAAGCGGTCCAGCGCCGCGGCCGCGACAGCGAGCGGGATGCCGACCAGCACTGCCCGCCGGATCCCGGCCGGGAGCCGGCGGTCCGTACGGAACTCAGCCATCGGCGCGGCCCGCCGAACCGGCCACGTCGAAGGCGTGCCGCAACCCGGTCAGCGCGGCGCGTGCTCGCTCGACGCCGGCCCGATCCAGCCGGTGACCGGAATAGCGGGCTTCCCGGTAGAGGGCAGCCAGGTCGGTCAGGGCGTCCTCGGGCAGCCGGGTGCCGGACAGCCACTTGGCCACCAGCTCCGTGGAGGTCTCCGCGGGCAGCCGGACGTAGCCGGCCGACTCGGCGAGCTGTTCCAGTCGCAGCCAGCAGGCGATGATCGCCCGGTTGGCGTCACCGACGTCGACATCGGCCAGCGCGCCGGACAGCAGCCGCCGGACCTGCTCGGTGACCGGCGCGGCCAGCGCCACCGGAGCCTGCTCGATCGGCGGCGCCCGGGCCGGCCGCCGCCGGCGGTAGCTCAGCCGGGGCACCACGCCGACGATCAGCCAGATCAGCGCGAGCAGGCCCAGCGCGGCGGCCAGCACTGCCAGCCGGCCCAGCACGCTCCACGGCAGGCGCAGGTGGACGTGGCCGGACGGTGGCTGCTGGGCGACGTCGGTGTGCTGCGCCTGGTCCGTCCGGGACCGGGGCGTACCGGAGGCCACCGCTGCCGGCCCGGCAGGATGCTGCACGGGCCGCTGCGCCGAGGCAGCCAGGCCGACCGCGAGAAAGCCGAGCACGGCCAGCACCGCCAGTGCCCGGTCCCGCGCGCGTATCTTCACCCGGCCCTGCTCATCCGCTGGACCTCACCCCGTTCTGCTGACCGCTTCTGCGCCAGTATGACCCTAGTCGCCCCGTGCCGGCAGCGACCGCGACGCCGTCTGGCGAGCATGCCCGTTCAGGCCAGGGCTGCGCTGAGATCGTCCAGCAGGTCCTCGATGTTCTCGATGCCGACGGAGATCCGGATCAGGTCTGCCGGCACCTCCAGCGGCGAGTTCGCCACGCTGGCGTGGGTCATCCGGCCGGGGTGTTCGATCAGCGATTCCACGCCGCCCAGGGACTCGGCCAGCGTGAATACCTGGGTCAGCCCGGTTGCTTTCAGCGCGGCTTCCTCGCCGCCGGCCATGCGGAAGGAGATCATGCCGCCGAAGCGGCTCATCTGCCGCGCCGCCACCGCATGGTTCGGGTGGCTCGGCAACCCCGGGTACAGCACCGACGAGACGGCCGGATGCTCGGACAGGAAGGCCACCACGCGCTCGGCGTTGTCGCAGTGCCGGTCCATCCGTACGCCGAGCGTCTTGATGCCACGCAGCACCAGCCAGGCGTCGAACGGCCCGCTCACCGCGCCCATCGCGTTCTGATGGAACTTGAGCTGCTCGCCGACCTCGGCGTCGGCGGCGATGGCGGCACCGCCGACCACGTCGGAATGGCCGCCCAGGTACTTCGTCATCGAGTGCACGACCACGTCGGCGCCCAGCGATAGCGGCCGCTGCAGGTACGGCGAGGCGAAGGTGTTGTCCACCACCAGCTTCGCTCCGGCGTCGTGCGCGACCGTGGCGAGCGCGGCGATGTCGGCGATGTTGAGCAACGGATTGGTCGGCGTTTCCACCCACACCACGCTCGTGTTCGGCCGGATCGCCGCTGCCACCGCGTCCGCATCGTGCATGGCTACCGGGGTGAACTCGACGCCCCACCGGGTCAGCACCCTGGCGATGAGCCGGTAGGTGCCGCCGTAGGCGTCGTCGGGCAACAGCAGATGGTCACCGGGCGAGCAGAGCGTGCGCAGCACGGCGTCCTCCGCCGCCAGCCCGGAGGCGAAGGCCAGCCCGGTGGCGCCACCTTCCAGAGCGGCCAGGCACTGTTCCAGCGCGGTACGGGTCGGGTTGGCGGATCTGCTGTATTCATAACCCGATCGCAGGCCGCCGACGCCGTCCTGCTTGTAGGTCGAGGTCTGGTAGATCGGCGTGGTGACCGCGCCGGTCAGCGGGTCCGGGTCCTGGCCCGCGTGGATGGCCAGGGTGTTGAAGCCGGCGCCGTTGCCGGAAGGCGAGGAGGACGGAGTCTGCATGGGCCCCAACCTACCGTTCACAGCGCTCCCCTACTCTCATGACAGCGGCCGGCCAGTGCCCTCGACCAAGATCATCAGGTGTGCAGGCGGGACGAGGGCTCGTGACGGTGGCCGGGGTTCTCGCGTTGGCACTGCTGAGCACACTGACCGGCGTGCGGGTGGCCCACGCGGCCCGCTCGCAACCGGCCGCCGCCCCGCGCGCGGCGACGCCACCGGTCCCCATCGGCGCCAGCACCTCACCGGCTGCGGCTGCGCCCACCGACGGGTTGGCGAGGCAGCTGACCGCTGTTTTCGGCGGCGGTGATGCATACTCCGTCGCCGGGCTGGACCTGAGCACGGGTCACTCGGTGCGGGCCGGCGCGCCGAGCGGCATGACGGAGGCGAGCGTGATGAAGCTCGACCTGCTGGAGACGGCGCTGTGGGGCTCGCAACAGGGCGAGACCTTCGATCAGGACGACGCCGAGCAGATGATGGACAACAGCGACAACGATGCAGCCGATCAGATCTTCGCCGAGATCGGCGGCAACCCGGTTCTTGCGAGCTTCAACGCCCGCCTCGGCATGACCGGGACCACCTTGCAGCCGGAGGGCATCTGGGGACTGTCCAGCACGGGTGCCGATGACCAGCTACACCTGCTGGATGCGCTGGTGTCGGCCGGCTCACCGCTGACGGCGGCGTCGCGGCAGTACGCGTTGAACCTGATGGGTGCGGTCGAAGCAGACCAGGCCTGGGGAATCTCGGCCGCCGCCGACCCGGGCGCGCAGACGGAGCTGAAGGACGGCTGGCTCGCCGTGGATGACGACGACGGACGCTGGGCGGTGAACAGCATCGGCGTGACCTCGGCCAACGGTCACCCGGTGCTGCTGGTGGTGCTGAGCCAGCACGAACCCGACTTCCAGACCGGAATCGACCGGGTGCAGGACGCGGCGCGATTGCTGGCCGCCGCGCTCAGGTGATCGGCCGCCGGCATCCTCCGCGGCAGTCGCGTGAACCGGCCGCGCCCGGTCCACGCGGGCTCGGCTGGGATGTCAGCCGTCGGCGAGGTGGCCGAGCAGGTCCTGACGGGTCAGCACGCCGGCCGGCTTGCCGTCGACGTGCACCAGCAGCGCGTCGGCCCGTTCCAGCGCGGCGACCGCCTGGCTGACCGGCTCGCCCGAGCCGATGATCGGCAACGCCGGTCCCATGTGCTTCTCCACCGCGTCGGCCAGGCTGGCCTCGCCGGCGAACAGCTTGTCCAGCAGCACGCGTTCGGACACCGAGCCGACCACCTCGCCTGCGGTGATCGGAGGTTCGGCCTTGACCACCGGCATCTGCGACACGCCGTACTCGCGCAGGATGTCGATCGCCTCGCGGACCGTCTCGTTCGGGTGCGCGTGCACCAGGGCCGGCGTCGGGCCGGTCTTGGCCGTCAACACGTCACCGACGGTCTCCTCACCCGCGGTGCCCATGAAGCCGTAGTCGGACATCCACCGGTCGGAGAAGATCTTGGACAGGTAACCCCGGCCACCGTCGGGCAGCAACACGACGATCACGTCGCCCGGGCCGGCCTGCGCGGCCACCCGCTGCGCGGCCACCACCGCCATGCCGCAGGACCCGCCGACCAGCAGCCCCTCCTCGCGCGCCAGCCGCCGGGTCATCTCGAAGGAATCCCGGTCGGAAACGGCGATGATCTCGTCCGTCACCGTCCGGTCATAGGCGGTCGGCCAGAAGTCCTCGCCGACGCCCTCGACCAGGTAGGGGCGGCCGGTGCCACCGGAGTAGACCGAGCCCTCGGGGTCGGCGCCGATGACCTTGACCCGGCCCCCGGACACGTCCTTGAGGTAGCGCCCGGTGCCCGAGATCGTGCCGCCGGTACCGACGCCGGCCACGAAATGGGTGATCCGGCCCTCGGTCTGCTCCCACAGCTCCGGTCCGGTGGTCTCGTAGTGCGAGCGCGGGTTGTTCGGGTTGGAGTACTGATCCGGCTTCCATGCGTTCGGGATCTCGCGCACCAGCCGGTCCGACACCTGGTAGTAGGAGCGAGGGTCCTCCGGGGCGACCGCGGTCGGGCACACGGCGACCTCGGCGCCGTAGGCCTTGAGCGTGTTGATCTTGTCCTGCGCCACCTTGTCCGGCAGCACGAACACGCACTTGTAGCCGCGCTGCTGGGCCACGATGGCCAGGCCGACCCCGGTGTTACCCGAGGTGGGCTCGACGATGGTGCCGCCCGGCTTGAGCGCGCCGGACTGCTCGGCCGCCTCGATCATCCGCAGCGCGATCCGGTCCTTGACCGAACCGCCCGGATTGAAGTACTCGACCTTGGCCAGAACCAGGGGTGCGGTGGCCGGATCGAGGGTGCTGGTGACGCCGTGCAGCTGGACCAGCGGGGTGTTGCCGATCAGCTCGACGAGCGAGGTGTGATAGCGCATGGGGCAAAGGCTAACCTCGGCTGGAGCCAATGGCGCCGACGGGGCGGCGGATCCGCGTGCCGTGCACCGAGGGGGTAACTGACATGGGGCGGGCATCGCGAGCACGCCGGGTGGCCGCCGCCGCGGCGTTCGGCGGTGGCGGTCTGGGCGCGCTGAGCGCGGCGGCGGTGGGCGTCATCTACGGCGAGTCCAAACTGGCTCGCCGCCGGATCGCGCCGGCCGAGACCGACCCGCCGCGGGCCGACGGGATGTGGTCGGCGACCGGCATCGCCGGCACCGGGCAGCCGCTGGTGCTGGCCATGCTCGGCGACTCCTCGGCGGCCGGCTACGGCGTGCACACCGACGCCGACACCCCGGCGGCACGGCTCGCGCTCGGGCTGTCGGCACTGGCCAGGCGACCGGTGCGGCTGCGCAACGTCGCCAAGGTCGGCGCCCAGTCCGCCGACCTTGCAGGGCAGGTCGAGCTGATCCTGCCCGAGCTCCCTGACCTGGCGATCATCATGATCGGCGCCAATGACGTCACGCACCGGGTGCGCGCCTCAGAGTCGGTGCGGCATCTGAACGCGGCCCTGGAGGCGTTGCGCGAGCACGACATCGACTTCGTCGTCGGCACCTGTCCGGACCTGGGCACCATCCGCCCGATCGCGCAACCGCTGCGCTGGCTGGCTCGCCGGCTGTCCCGCACGCTGGCCGCGGCGCAGGCCGTCGCCGTGGTCGAGGCGGGTGGGCGCGCCGTCAGCCTGGGCGACATCCTCGGTCCGGAATTCGCGGCCCGGCGGGAGTACTTCTCCGATGACGCCTTCCACCCTTCGGCAATCGGGTACGCCCGAGCTGCCGAGGTGATCCTGCCGTCGGCGGCAGCCGCGCTCGGCTTGAGCACCACGTCGCTGCCGGCCGGCCCGTTCACCTCCCGCCGAGCGCGTCCGGTGGCCAAGGCCGCGGCGCGGGCCGCAGGCCTGCCCGGCACCGAGGTGTCAGCGGCGCAGGTGCGCGGCGAGAGCACCGGCCGTCGCGGTCCCTGGGCGCGGCTCACCCGCCGCCGGGCCACGGCCGTGATGCCGCCCACGCCACCGGCGCAGGACGAGGCCGCAGCTGCCACGATGGACTGATCCGCGCGGTCACCGCACCACCCGCGTGCCGCATGACCGCCCGACCACGCCCGACAGAGGAGTCGCCGCCATGCCCGAAGCAGTCATCGTCGCCACCGCCCGCTCGCCGATCGGCCGGGCCGGCAAGGGATCGCTGGTGAGCATCCGGCCCGACGATCTCACCGCGCAGATGGTGCGGGCCGCCCTGGACAAGGTGCCGGCCCTGGATCCGCACGACATCGACGACCTGATGCTCGGCTGCGGCCTGCCCGGCGGCGAGCAGGGCTACAACCTGGCCAAGGTGGTGGCAACGCTGCTCGGCTACGACTTCCTGCCCGGCACCACCATCACGCGCTACTGCTCATCCTCGCTGCAGACCACCCGGATGGCGCTGCACGCGATCAGGGCCGGCGAAGGTGACGTCTTCATCTCAGCCGGCGTGGAGACCGTCTCGCGCTTCGTCAAGGGGTCCTCGGACGGGCTGCCGGACACCAAGAACCCGCTCTTCGCCACCGCGCAGTCGCGCACCGAGCAGGTTGCCGCCGAAGGGGCCGACAGCTGGACCGATCCACGTGAGTTCGACCAGCTGCCCGACGTCTACATCCCGATGGGCCAGACCGCGGAGAACCTGGCGCTGCTCAAGGGCGTCAGCCGGGAGGAGATGGACCACTTCGGCGTGCGGTCGCAGAACCTGGCCGAGCAGGCGATCGCCAGCGGTTTCTGGGCCAACGAGATCACCCCGGTTACGTTGCCCGACGGCACCGTCGTCGACGCCGACGACGGCCCGCGAGCCGGGGTCACCTACGATGCCGTGGCCGGGCTCAAGCCGGTGTTCCGGCCGGACGGGCGGGTCACCGCGGGCAACTGCTGCCCGCTCAACGACGGCGCCGCGGCGCTGGTGATCATGTCCGACACCAAGGCGGCCGAGCTCGGCGTCACCCCGCTGGCGCGCGTCGTCGCGACCGGGGTCACCGGGCTGTCGCCGGAGATCATGGGGCTGGGCCCGGTGGAAGCCTCCCGGCAGGCATTGCGGCGGGCCGGCATGAGCATCGGTGACATCGATCTGGTCGAGATCAACGAGGCGTTCGCCGCGCAGGTGATCCCGTCCTACCAGGAGCTCGGGGTCGAGCTGGACCGGCTGAACGTCAACGGCGGCGCGATCGCCGTCGGGCACCCGTTCGGCATGACCGGTGCCCGGATCACCACCACGCTGATCAACTCGCTGCAGACGCACGACAAGCAGTTCGGCCTGGAGACCATGTGCGTCGGTGGCGGCCAGGGCATGGCGATGATCCTCGAGCGGCTTTCCTGACCTGCCCGGTAACACCGAACACGCTGCAACGGCAGAAGGATCGCCCCGCGATGGCGGGACGATCCTTCTGCTGTTCGGGTGGGGCGGGCGAGCCGGGCGCTAGTTGTTGCGGCCGCCGCCCTGCAAGTAGCTGAGCAGCCGCAGGATCTCCAGGTAGAGCCAGACCAGGGTCACCATGATGCCGAAGGACAGGTACCAGCCGAACCGCTCGTCGGTGCCACGACGGACCGACTGCTCGATCATGTCGAAGTCGACGATCAGGTTGGCCGCCGCGATCACGATGCACAGCAGGCTGAAGGCCACCGCGATACCGAAGTTCGTCTGCGGGTCACGCAGCCCGAGACCACCGGGGTGGAACAGGCCGGCGATGACGTTGACCAGCATCAGCCCGACCACGCCGAGCGTCGAGGCGAACACGATCTTGGTGAACTTCGGGGTGACCCGTACCGCGCCGGTCTTGTAGACCACCAGCACGCCGCCGGCCACCATGATGGTTCCGGTGATCGCCTGCACCACGATGCCCGGCCACTGGCGGTTGAACCACTCGCTGATGCCGCCGAGGGCCAACCCCTCCAGGGCCGCGTAGGTGATGGTGGTGCCGGCGTTGGCGCGGCCGGTGATGCTGATGAACATGCCCAGGCCGAACGCACCGAGCATGCCGATCAGCGTGACAGCCGTGACCGCGGAGTTCGGCACGACGAACCACGCGACCCCGGCGGCGACCAGCATGGTTGCCAGCAGCACCACGGTGCGGGTGATGACGTCATCCAGGGTGAGGTACCGCGACGGCGCTTGCGCCGCCGGCGGCTGGCCGTAGGACGGTGCGGCATACCACTCGTTCAGCTGCGAGGTGGACGGCGGCGGCGGGACCACCGCATTGCTGCCCTGCCCGGGCCGTCCGGTCTTCTCGAAACCCCGCAGAACAGGGTTACTGGCCACTGTCGCCTCCACATCCGAGAGCTGAATCCATCGATCGCGCGCCGCCCCGAGGATTTCCCGCGGGTCGGGCGCTACAGCTCTACAACGCCCGGACGGTGGTGGGAAGTTCCCGGTGCCGCCCGCGGGAGTGCGAGCGAACGGCACCGGGAACTTCGTCCGGCTGAGCTACCGGTAGGACACCACCACCCGGTCACGGATCGGCCGGGCCGGCACGTGCACCGTCACCGAGCCGGTCGCCGCGTCCCAGCTCCACGATGCGGCCGAAACCTTGTGGCCGTCGATGCTCACCGTGGTCGGCGCGCTCGCGTTGCTGAAGACCACGGTCCACGCGCGCCGCTGCACCTGCCCGGCGAAGTGACCACGCACTCCGGCAATGCTGACCTCGTGATTGCGGCCATGCCGGTCGTACTTGATCGTGGTGGTGCTGCTCTGCGCGAGGTCGGTCGTGTCGCCGTTGTCCTCGTACAGCGAACCGGATCCGTTGGCGCCCTCGGCCACCGTCACCGTGACCTGATCCAGCGGGTTCTGCTGGTCGTTGGCGACGTTGTTGGTACGGGTGGTCAGGATGCCCCCGGAACGCAGGAACACCGGCATGCTGCTCAAATCGGTGGTGATCTGCGCGGTCGTGCCACCGGCGTAGGTCTTGCCGGTGAAGTAGTCCGTCCAGCTGCTGCCGGCCGGGAACCAGACCGAGGTGGTGGTGGTGGTACCGGGTGTGGTGGCCGGTGCGACCAGCACGTCGGGGCCGTAGAGGTACTCGCTGTCGGCGTTGGCGTAGGCCTCCTGCTGCTGCGGGTAATCCAGGTAGAGCGGTTGCACGATCGGTGTCCCGGTCACGCTGGCCTGGTGCGCCAGCGTGTAGGTGTAGGGCAGCAGGGCTTCGCGCAGGTTGAGGAACTTGTCCGCCGAGGCCCGGGCCGCCGCACCGTACTGCCAGGGCAGCCGGTCACTGTGGTTGGAGTGCAGCCGGTCGATCGGCTGGAACGTGCCGAACTGCACCCAGCGTGCGTACAGGTCGTCCGGCAGCTTGGTCGAGCCGGGCTCGCTGCCCGGTTGCTGCAGCCCGTTGGTGTGACCGCCGATGTCATGGCTGATCGAGGCCATCCCGGTGGCGGCGGACTCTCCAGGGGTGTAGCCGACCTCGTACTGCAGGGTGGCCCAGTCCGAGGTGGTGTCGCCGGTGAAGTGCAGCGTGGTGCGCTTGTCCGCCCACGGGCCGGTCGGCACCGCGGTCGGGCTGCTGTAACCGCCGGCTTGCAGCGAGCCGTAGGCCCGGGAGAAGGCGAAGCCACGGGTACCCGGCGTGGCGGTGTAATCGGCGTACTGCTGGTTGATCCAGGCGTCCGGCGTGACGCCGGCCAGGGTCGAGTAGGACTGGTCGCAGCACCAGTCCAGCCACCACACGTCGTTGCCGGCCTGCTTCATGCTGTCGTGCAACTGCAGGTAGGCCCGCAGCTGGTCCGGGTCGCCGAAGTCGAAGACGTAGCAGTCATTGCCGCCGCCGCCACAACCGCCGGGCTTGAGCTTGCCCTTGGCGGTGGCCTGGGCCTGCGCGAACTGCGGATCCGAGGCCAGGATGCTCGGATGGATGTTGAGTGAGGTGTGCAGGCCCTGGGAATGCGCCCAGGCGAAGTAGGCGGCCGGATCCGGGAACTTGCTCGGATCGATCTCCCAGCCGTTCCAGGTGTTCGGCGTCTTGAAATCGGTGTCGGTCACCAGCACGTCCAGCGGAACCCCTTCGGCACGGAAGGCCGGCAGGATGGTGTTCTCGTAGTCGGCGGCGGTGCGGTTGTAGTACTCGGAGTACCACAGGCCATATGCCCAGCGAGGCAGCAGCGCCGGCGGCCCGGTCAGCGTCGCCAGGTCCTGCAGGCCCTGCTTGTAGTTCTTGCCGTAACCGAAGACGTAACCGTCCTGGTAGGGCACGCCGGCGTGACTGGGCCGGGGCGCGATCTGGTGGGTACGCGGATCGAAGACGGCGGAGGCGGTGTCATCGACGAGGGACCAGCCGTCCTGGTAGAGCAGGCCGGGCGTGCTCAGCGCGCCGCCGTCCACCCCGTCCAGACCGCGACGGTAGCCGCCGAGCGCGGCGTGCGGATCCAGCAGGCCCGAGCGCTTGTCGGTGACGGCCACCGTGTCGAAGTTGACGTTGCAACTGTTGTCGGTCGGGCAGCCGAGGGTGATCGCGTCGGTGCCCGCGGCCAGCTGCACCGGCACCGAGACGGTGCGCCAGGCATCCCAGCTGCTGGTCGGCGAGAGGGTGACCGGGTTCGGTGCTGCGTCGCCGACCGAGATTGCCACGGTGCGTGGCTGGATCGGTTGGGCTCCGGCGGCGTAGTTGGCATAGCGCAGCTGCAGTTGGTACGAGCCGGCGCGCGGCACGCCCGTGACGGTCAGGGTGTCGGCCGCGCCGGCGTGTTCCATGCCCGCCACGAAGCCGATGCCCGAGTAGTCGTTGTGGTCGTAGGCAAGCCGCGCCCCACCCACCAGGTTGCCGGTGTCGGCCTCGCACAGCGAGCCGAACGTGCACGGCTGCGCCACGGGCGGGCTGACCGGCGGGTAGGCCGAACCCGGCGGCACGATGGCAACGTTGTCAATGTTGACGTTGCCCGAGTCGGACGCCGAGCGCACCACCTGCACCGTGTGGGTACCGGCGGGCAGCGTGAGAGCGGTGCTGGCGACCTGCCAGGTGTCCCAGTTCGCGGTGGTCGGCAGGCTCAGCGTGACCGGCGCGCCGCCGTCCACGGTGATGCTCAGGGTGCGGGTGACGTTCTTGCCGTCGCCGCCGGTGCTGTTTGCGTAGCGGGCTGCGAAGTCGTAGCTGCCGGCCTGCGCCACGCTGGTGCGAAACGTCATGCTGTCGCCGGTGTTGGCGAAGCCCGCCGCAAAGCCGCGGCCGGTGTAGCCGCTGTGGTCGGTGGCGACACCCGGACCGGCGAGGGCGAGATCCTCCGCCTCGCACCGGGTGCCGAGCACGCACGTCTTCATGGCGTCGGCCCACGGCGCCGCGGTGACCCGTTGCGACCCGTTGGCCTCGGTCAGCTGCAGGTTGTCGGCGTTGAACGCGCCCGAACCGACCTTGTACCGCAGCGTGACCGCGCCGGTGTCGATGGTCAGCCAGCCACCGACGGTGCGCGCGGTGAAGTGGGTGCGTCCGAACGAATCCCGGCCGATCGCGTTGAAGGTGGCGGCGTCGAGGAATGCCCCGTTGCCGGCGTACTCGGTGCGGATCAGCGTCGGCGACAGCACCTCGAAGCGGGCGTCGCCGGACCGCACCGCGTTCTGGTCCGCGCTCCGCTGCGGCGGATGCGCCGCCGCCGGCTGGATACCGGTCAGCGCGGTCGCGACGAAGCCGGCACCGACCGCGCCGATGATCAACCTCCTCGACCTGGTCCGGGGGCGGATCGATCTTGTTCGTGTCACTGCGCACTCCTTCTCGGGGACGGCCGGGGCGGCCTGGGTGGGCTCGGTGGGCTGGGTGGGCTGGGTGGGCTGGGTGGGCTGGGCGAGTCCGGTTCGCCCGGGGGCCGGCGCCGGCCTGCCGGCCGTGCGCTGCCGGCCTGGGAGCGGTCGGCGAACCGGCTGGACTCAGTCAGGACGAGGCTCAGCGCGCCGACCAGCGACGCGCGTTCGCCCAGCTCGGAAAGCCTGATCTCGATCGGTGGACCGAACGGGATGCGCTCGAGCTGGCGCCGGATGGGCAGCGCCAGCGCGTCACCGAGGGCGGTCAGCTCACCGCCGAGCACGATCACGGACGGGTTCAGCAGCAGCGCGGCATCGGTCAGGGCGCGGGCCAGCAGGCCGGCGCCGTCGGCTACCACGGACTGCACGGCCGCGTCGCCTGCCTGGAACCGCTCCAGCAGCCGGGTGATCGACGGCAGCCGGTGACCGATCAGCTCGAGTTGGCGCAGCATGCCGTCACCACCGGCGTAGAGCTCCAGGCAACCCCGCCGGCCGCACCAGCAGGCGGCACCGTCGGGGCGGACCGTGACGTGTCCGAGCTCGCCGGCATAGCCGTCCCGGCCGCGATGCAGCTGGCTACCGAACGCGATCCCCAGGCCGATCCGGCTGGCAACCTTGACGTAGAGCAGGCCGCGTCCCGGACCGGGCTGCTGCGACACCGCCTCGCCCAGGGCGCCCAGGTTGGCATCGTTTTCCATGACCACCGGGATGTGCCAGCGACGAGCGACCTGTTCGGCCAGTTCGGATCCGTTCCACCCCGGCAGCACATCGGGCACGAGCAGCCGGCCGCTGCCGGGTGCCACCGGGGCGGCGATGCTGATCGCGGCGCCGACCAGCTGCTCCGGATCGACCGCCGCCTCGGCCAGGGTGTGCTCGATACTGCGCAGCACCACCTCGATGCCGCGGGCGGCGCCATGCCCCCGGCGCATCGGCGTCCAGCGCTCGGTCAGCACGCTGCGGGACAGGTCGCCGACGGCAACCGCGACGTGCCGCACGCCGACGTCGACC
>DATAKO010000083.1:0-6073 GCA_036261575.1 Jatrophihabitans sp. | reverse complement strand
CCGGACGTGGGCCGGGCGTCGCCGGTCCCGGACGTGCGGACCGCTCCGGCGCCGAGGCCGGTGCAGCCGAGGCTGCCGCCGGAGCGGCCGGTGCAGGTGCGGCCGGACGGGCCGGCGCCGCAGGGCTGGCGACCTCCGAGGTCGCAGCAACGGCCGGAGCAGCCGGGGCCGGCACCTGTGCGGTCGGCACCTGTGCGGTCGGCGTTGCCGCCGCGGGGCTCGGTGCCGCCTTGGCCGGAGCCTTCGCGGGCGCCTTCTTAGCCGGCGCCGGGGTGGATGCGGGGAATGCTTCGCGAAGCCGCCGGGCGACCGGCGCTTCCACGGTCGATGACGCGCTCTTGACGAACTCGCCGAGTTCGCTCAGCTTCGCCAGAACTTCCTTGCTAGGTACTCCGAGCTCCTTTGCGAGCTCGTGTACGCGGGCCTTGCCTGCCACTGGACTCCTTCGTACCAGGACCAGCGGCAGCCCGCAGATCCCGATCTAGATGGGAAACGCACTCATGGTTGGCGCTTCATCGGGTGCTCATAGCTCTGTCTCTCACTTTCGCGAGGTCCCAGCCCGAGGGTTCGGGCCAGCCGTAACCTTAACCGTTCGACTCCAGATGCCGGGCGACCGGAGCCGGATCGAGTCGATCACCGCATCGCAGTGCACGACCGAAAGCCCGGCGACGCATGGCCAGCGCCAGACAGCCGGCGTCGGGGTGCAGCCACGCACCCCTGCCGCCTGCCCGCCGACGCGGATCCGGCAGCACCTCCCGCACCGAAGAACCGGTGGGCTCGGAACGGACTTCCGGAGCTGCGACGACACGAAGCAGTTCGGTGACCGGCACCCGCAGGCGGCAGCCGATGCAGGTGCGCACGGGCGTGACGCCGTCGTCATGACGGTCGACTTCCAGTCTACCCCTCAACGGCCGCTGAATTGTCCGGCGCCGAACCACGCCCATCGGAGCCTGCGGCGGCAGCCGCAGCGGGCTCGGCGGCGGCCTCGGCATCGGAGTGGATGTCGATCCGCCAGCCGGTGAGCCGGGCGGCCAGCCGCGCGTTCTGGCCCTCGCGCCCGATCGCCAGCGAGAGCTGGTAGTCCGGCACGACGACGCGAGCCGCCTTGGCCGCCAGGTCGACCACCGTGACCTCGCGGGCGGTGGCCGGCGACAGCGCGTTGCCGACGAACACCGCCGGGTCCTCGTCGTAGTCGATGATGTCGATCTTCTCGCCGTGCAGCTCCGAGACCACGTTGCGGACGCGCTGGCCCATCGGCCCGATGCAGGCACCCTTGGCATTGAGGCCGTCGACCGTGGAGCGCACCGCGATCTTGGTGCGGTGACCCGACTCGCGTGCCACCGCCATGATCTCGACATGGCCCTGCGCGATCTCGGGCACCTCGAGGGCGAACAGCTTCTTGACCAGGCTCGGGTGGGTCCGGCTCAAGGTGATCTGCAGACCACGCATGCCGCGGTTCACCGAGACGACATAGCACTTGATCCGGGTGCCGTGCTCGTAGACCTCACCGGGCACCTGCTCCGACGGCGGCAGCACCGCCTCCACCTTGCCCAGGGTCACCAGGACCAGGCCGCGCTGGGCCGCCTGGGCATCGGCCTGGATGATCCCGGTGACGATGTCCCCCTCGTGCCCGGAGTACTCGCCGTAAGTGTTGTCGTGCTCGGCATCGCGCAGCCGCTGCATGATCACCTGCTTGGCGGTCATCGCGGCGACCCGGCCGAAGTCGGTGGGGGTGTCGTCGAACTCCTCGATCAGCTCGCCGTCGGGTGAGTATTCCGCGGCCCAGACCGTCACCTCGCCGCTCTTGCGATCGATCTCGACACGCGCATGCGGCATCGGATGGTTGCTGTGCCGGTAGGCCGACAGCAGCGCGGTCTCCAGCGCCTGCATGACGGTGTCGAAGGAGATCTCCTTCTCCCGCTCGATGCTGCGCAACGCGGCGATGTCCACACTCACCATGGCTCAGTCCTCCTCGTCCTCGTACTCGCCCTCGCTCGCGCCGGCCAGGTCCGCATCGGACCCCTCGGCCGCGCTACCGGGGCGGTTGAACTCGACCTGGACCCGGCCGGTGCCGACCTGCGCCCACGGGTAGGTGGTCGCGGCGCCGGCGACCTCCAGCGTCAGGCCCGCGTCATCCAGCTGGATCACCCGACCGAGCACCGGCTCGGGAACGTCGGCCAGCTCTACCCGGACCAACCTGCCCAGGGCCCGCTGCCAGAGCCGCGGCTCCGTCAGCGGCCGGTCCACACCGGGCGAGCTGACCTCCAGCACGAAGGGGCCGGCGAAGGCGTCATCGTTGGCATCGAGTGCCGCCGACACCTCGCGGGAGACCACGGCCACGCCGTCCAGGTCGATGCCAGCATCGGCATCGACGGTGACGCGTACCAGGCTGCGCCGGCCGGCGGCGCTCACGGTGACGTCCACCAACTCGTAGCCGGCGGCCGACACCACCGGGTGCAGCAGGTCCTGCAGGCGTTGCCGTTGCGGTGACCGGGCCGTCATCTCTCGCCGCTCCCGTCGGTGTCCAGTTGTCAGTCAGCGTGTCCTCGGCCCAGCGCGCGGCCGGTGCTGCGCCCGGGCAGGGCGAGCCAGCAGCGGCGTGCCGAGCGAACATCAGCTTAGCCGCATCTGCAAGACTGCTCAGCGCCATGCCTGAGATCTCCCGCCGAGCCGTCCTGAGCGGCGCGGTGCTCGCAAGCGGGCTGGCCGCAGGCGCCGGAGTCGGCCTGCTCCGGCCGGTGCAGCACAAGGTCGCCACCCCGCCGGCACCGCCACCAGCGGCCCTGACCCAGGCATTGTCGGCCAATCGAACGTTGCTGGCCGGCTATGACCGGGTGCCGGGCGCGCCGGCGGGGCTGCGCTCTGATGTGGTCGCACACGGACAGGCGCTGCAGGCGCTGCTCGAGTTCTATCCCGGCTGGCGCTGGGCCGGCTCCGGCTCGTCGGCCGCCGCCAGCTCCAGCTCCAGCCCGGCCGGCGGCACGAGTGCGGCCCAGGGACGGCCGGCAGCAGACGTCCCCGACTCGATCGCGGGCCTGGCTGCGGGCTCCACCCGCCTGGCTCGGACCCTCGCGGCCGCAGCCGTGGGCTGGCCGGCCGATGAAGCGCAGGCGGTCCATGTGGTGCCGGTGCTGGCCAGCATCTCCGCCTCCCTCAGCACCCACGCCGCGGTGCTGACATGACGGCCCCGGACTCGAGCGGCCCCAGCAGCACGGCCGGCGGCGCCGATCCGAACGGCGCAGCGCAGCCCGTCGTCGCGGCCCTGCAGCAGGTGCTGCTGGCCCATCACGCCGCGGTGTTCGGCTATCCAGCGCTCGGCGTCCACCTGGATCAGGACGCCGAGATCGCGCACGCCAGGGCCGATGAGGCAGCGCACCGGTTGAGCCGGGATGCCATCATCGATCAGCTGCTCGCCCTCGGTGCCACCGCGGACGCCGCCCAGGCCGACTACGCGCCGCCGGCTCCGCTCACCACCGCCTCCGCGGCGCGAGGCTGGGCGCTCGAGCTGGAGGAGCGCACGGCTGCCGGCTATCGCTTCCTGCTGCTGGCCGGTGTGCAGGCCGGCGGCAGCCAGCAACCGATCCGCACGCAGGCGATGACGGGCCTGACGGGAGCCGCAGGTACGGCGCTCTACTGGCGTCGGCTGTTGCACCCGCAGCGGCCGACGGTGCCGTTCCCGGGCACCTGATCAGCGCCTGTGGTGCTTCAACCGGCCAGCCAGCCGTCGATCACCTCGACCAGCTCGGGCAGGGTCTCGATGGTGGCATCCGGAGTGCCCTCGACCCCGAGCTGATGTGCCGGAATGGTGGACAGGGGCAGGTGCACCGCGCGCATGCCCACCCGGTTGGCGCCGAACACGTCCTCAAAGAGCCGATCGCCCACGTACACCGCGCGGCTGGGATCGCTGACTCCGACGGCGTCGAGCGCCGCGCGAAACGCCTCCGGGTGCGGTTTGGCCCACGGGATCGCGGAGGAGTAGACCGCGCCGTCGATCAGGTGATCGACCTGATCGCGCACGAAGATGCGGGAGTGTTCCTGCTCGGGCCAGGTGGTGTTGGACAGCACGCCGATCTTCAGCTGCCGTGCACGCAGAGCCTCGAAGACGGCCGGAACCGAAGGATCGGTGATGGAGTGGGCGTCCCACCACCGGTAATAGGCGCCCAGCTGCTGCTCGCTGAGGCTGACCTGCGCCAGCGCAAGGATGTCTGCCAGCGTGCCACTGCGATGCTCGTGCCGGACCAGCCCCCACACCTCGTGCTCGGCAGCCGCCAGCGCCTGCGCCTGCGCATCGTCGGCGGTGACGGCGAGCCAGCACTCGTACGGATCGATGGTGTGCCACGGCGTCAGGGTGCCGCCCCAGTCGAAGATCACTGCATCGAGCTGCATGCGTGTCAGCTAACCACGCAGGGGCGACAATCCGGTGTCGCACGACAGCTCCCCCGGCCCTCCGTGACGGTTCCGGACAGGGGTTCAGAACAGGATCGTGCGCAGCGTGGTCAGCTGGACGAAGCCGAGCCGGTCGTACATCGCCCGCGCCGGCACGTTGTAGGCGTTGACGTACAGGCTTGCCGAGGGCGCCAGGCCGAGCGCGGCGTTCAGCACGGTCGCCAGGCCGGCCGTGCCGAGCCCGCGGCCGCGCAGCGCCGGGTGCACCCAGACGCCCTGGATCTGGGCGGTGTGTCGCGACAGCGCGCCGATCTCGGCCTTGAACAGCACCCGGCCGTCCCGGTCGAAGCGTGCGAACGCCCGGCCCGCGGCAATCAGCTCGGCGACCCGGTTGCGATAGCTTCGGCCACCGTCGGAACCGACCGGCGAGATGCCGAGTTCCTCGGTGAACATGGCAATGGCGGCCGGCAGGAACCGGTCCAGTTCCCGATGCCGCACCGGCCGGACCTGCGGATCTGTCGGTACGCCGGGCGCCCGGCGGGTGACCAGGAGTGGCTGGCTGGTGCGGATGGCGCGGGGTGCGCCCCAGCGCGGGGCCAGCATCGGCCAGATCGCCTCCACGGCATCCGCCGGTCCCACGATGGACGAGCAGCCCCGGTTGTGCCTGCCCAGCTGACCGGCCAGCTGGGCCAGCGCGCCAAGGTCGGCGCCGAGCGGGATCAGGTTGCCGCCGTGGAACATCGCTGCGCGCAGCCCGCCATCAGGACCGTCCACGCCCCACACGAAGCCGCCGAGCCGCCGCGGGTCCAAATCCGGCGCCGCCTCCACCCGGGCGGCAAGCACGCAGTTGGTGACCGGATCGGCCTCGATGAGCCGGTTCAGCGAGCTGGCGTCAGCGGCGTCCAGCACCCGCGGCTGGGCCTGAATCGCGGTCACTGGGCCAACGTACCCCGCAGGCCGCGCAGGCGGCGGCAGCCGGTCAGCTCACCGCGACGGTGGGCTCCCCAGAGGCCGCCCCGGCCGCGGTCATCTGCTCGGCAAGGCGCATCGCCTCCTCGATCAGCGTCTCCACGATCTGTGATTCCGGCACCGTCTTGATGACCTCGCCCTTGACGAAGATCTGGCCCTTACCGTTGCCGCTGGCGACTCCGAGGTCGGCTTCGCGCGCCTCTCCCGGCCCGTTGACCACACACCCCATGACCGCGACCCGCAACGGCACCTCGACGCCCTCGAGCCCGGCGGTCACCTTCTCGGCCAGGCTGTAGACGTCCACCTGCGCACGACCGCAGGACGGGCAGGAGACGATCTCAAGCCGCCGCTGACGCAGGTTCAGCGACTCCAGGATCTGCTGGCCCACCTTGACCTCTTCCACCGGCGGCGCGGACAGCGAGACCCGGATGGTGTCACCGATGCCCTGGGACAGCAGCGCGCCGAAGGCGACCGCGCTCTTGATGGTGCCCTGGAACGCCGGTCCCGCCTCGGTCACGCCGAGGTGCAGCGGGTAGTCGCACTTCTCGGCAAGCAGCTCGTAGGCACGCACCATCACGACCGGGTCGTTGTGCTTGACCGAGATCTTGAAGTCGTAGAAGTCGTGCTCTTCGAACAGGCTCGCTTCCCACAGGGCCGATTCGACCAACGCTTCCGGGGTGGCCTTGCCGTACTTCGCCAGCAACCGCTTGTCCAGCGA
>DATAKO010000061.1:0-17473 GCA_036261575.1 Jatrophihabitans sp. | reverse complement strand
ATCCCGTTGCCGGACGTGGTGCCGATGCAGACCCGACAAGCCAACCTGGAAGGCACGGGCGAGATCACGCTGCGCCGGCTGGTGAAGGAAGCGCTGCGCATGCGCCCCAACCGGATCGTGGTCGGCGAGGTGCGCCAAGCTGAGTGCCTCGACCTGCTCATCGCGCTCAACAGCGGCGTGCCTGGAATGGCCAGTCTGCATGCGAACTCCGCGCGAGGCGCTGGTCAAGATGTGCACTCTCCCGCTGCTTGCGGGCGAGAACGTCAGCGCCTCGTTCGTAGTCCCGACCGTGGCAGCGTCCGTGGACTTGGTCGTCCACCTCGCAGCCGACGGCCAGGGTCGGCGGCAGGTGAGAGAGATCGTCGGTGTGACCGGACGCACGGAAGCCGACGTGATCGAGACCTCCGACATCTTCTCCTTTCACGAGGGGAAGCTGCAGCGCGCCGGCGGCTATCCGCCGCACGCCGATCGCTTTCAGCAGGCAGGTTTTGACCTTTCCCAACTTTTGCAGAGCGAAAGCCGCCATCCGTCTCGGCCGGGTGCGTGACCGGTGGGTGCCTTGCTCGGATTGATGTTGGGGGTGGGACTGATGCTGGCGTGGCGTAGTGGCAGCCGCGCGCCCGTCAGGCCGGGCGGCAACCGCGTCTGGTCGACCAGGCGGCAGGAGCTGCTGCGCCAGGCCGGCCTACGGTCGCTGACCAGCAAGCAGCTGCTGGCGATCCAGGCGTTGGCTGGTGTACTCAGCCTGCTGACGGTACAGGTGCTCACTCGCACGCTGGCCGTCGCAGCCTGCTTCGCCGTGTTCGCGTTCTTCGGCCCCGTCGCGTTGGTGCGACGGCTGCGACTGAAACGGCAGACCGCCCTGAGGGAGTTGTGGCCCGAGGCCATTGACAACCTGGGCTCCGCTGTCCGCGCCGGAATGTCCTTACCCGAAGGGGTGTCCAGCCTCGGCGGCACCGGTCCCGAGCCGTTACGGCCTTCGTTTCGCAAGTTCGCCGGTGACTACCGTGCCTCCGGCCGCTTCTCGGATTGCCTCGATCTGCTCAAACAAGACCTCGCCGATCCGGTGGGCGATCGGGTGTGTGAAACGCTGCGCGTTGCCCGTGAAGTGGGCGGTACCGACCTTGGCTCCGTGCTACGCACCCTCTCAGAACTGCTCCGGGTGGACGCGCGAACGCGGGCGGAATTGGAGACCCGGCAGGGCTGGACGGTCAACGCGGCCCGGCTCGCGGTCGCTGCTCCGTGGTTGGTGCTGTTGTTGCTGGGCAGCCAGTCCGACGCGCTGCGCAACTACGACTCGTCCGGCGGCGTGCTGCTGCTGACCATCGGAGCCGGCATCTGCCTGCTGGCATACCGGATCATGCTGCGGATCGGTCGGCTGCCCGAGGAACCAAGGGTGCTGCGGTGAACGGCTCGGTAGGGGCACTGCTCGGCCTGGCGCTCGCACTTGGGGCGATGCTCGTGGTCGTCGGCGCGCCACCGGTCCGTGCGGTCAAGCTTTCCCAGCGGCTGGCACCATTCCTGGCCGATCGCGCGGCCGTCGCGGAGTTCGCTGTGGAACCCAACCCGGTCCGGCGCTGGCTGAAACCGGCTCTGAGGGCATCGGTGCGCTGGCTGGATCGGCTTGTGGGCGGCTCCGAGTCGGTGCGCAGACGACTCGGCGGCTTGGGATCCAGCAGCAGCGTCGAGGAATTCCGTATCGAACAGGTGGTGTGGGGTGGCATCGGTCTCATCGGGGGTGCCTTCGGCTTGCTGCTGCTCACCGGTGTCCGCGGCGGAGTTGACCCGTTGCTCTCGGCCGGCGGAGCGGTTCTCGGCGGGATCGGCGGGGTAGCCGGCCGCGACTGGTATCTCAGTCGGCAGCTTCGAACGCGGGAACGGGTGATGCTGTCGGAATTCCCGATCATCGCCGATGTGATGGCGCTGGCCGTCGTGGCTGGTGAAGCTCCGATCGATGCCGTGCAGCGGGTGTGCCGGCTCACCAGCGGCGAACTGACAAAGGATCTGCAGGCTGCCTTGGACGAGGCACGTGCCGGTACTCCGATCTCCAGCGCGCTGTCGGAGCTGGCCAGCCGCAGCACTCTCGACGCCTTCTCGCGCTTCGTACAGGGCCTGGTCGTGGCCATCGAGCGCGGCACGCCCCTGTCGGCCGTGCTGCACGCGCAGGCAACCGACGCGCGGGAGACCGCCAAGCGGGCGCTGCTCGAAGCCGGCGGCCAGAAGGAGCTGCAGATGATGGTGCCTGTCGTCTTTCTGATCCTGCCGGTCACGGTGCTGTTCGCCCTGTATCCCGGCTTGTTGACCTTGGTCTCCCTGTCGCACTGATGTCCATGATCCCGAGCAGACGATGAGATCGACCACCGAAAGGATGGACAATGACGCAGCTGCAGCTGACAACGGCCTGGTTCGGCAACCGCTTTCTCGACCTCCGAGGGCGGGTGCGTGGTTCGGATGCCGAGCGCGGCGACGTGCCCGGATGGGTCATGATCACCGTGATGTCGGCCGGGCTGGTGGTGGTCATCTTCGGCGTGTTCAAGTCGCGGATCACCGGCGCGATCAACGACGCCATCGATTCCGTCACCGGTGGCACCAAGTAGCACAGACCAGCCCGCAGGCCGGTTCGGCCGTGGTCGAGTTCGTGTTGATCAGCGTGCTGCTGATCATGCTGCTGTTCGGCGTGCTGCAGGTCGCGGCGCTGTTCTACGTCAGGTCGGTCACCTCCGCAGCCGCGGCCGACGGGGCCAGGTATGCCGCCAACGCCGACGTCCCGCCCGGGCAAGGCGGCGGCAAAGCGAGCGAGCTGATCCGGCGGGGGCTGGGGCCAGGCCTCGCTGATCAGCTGCCCTGCACCGGCACCGCCGAACGCGACGGCCCGGTCGCGGTGTCGGCGGTCCGTTGCCGGGGCCGCATCCGATCCCTGCTGCTGCCCATCGACGCCTTCGTCCGCGTCGACGTGACCGCCCGCTCTCTCAAGGACGGGCCGTGATAGCCGCGGGGGCGCTGCGCCGGGTGAGGGCGTCCTGCACCACCGACGATGGCAACGCCATGATCGAGTTCGTCTTCGTCGCGCTGCTGATCATGGTGCCGCTGGTCTACCTGGTCGTCACGGTGGCCGTCGTCCAGCGGGCACGGCTCGCCGCCACAAACGCGGCCCGCGACGTCGGTCGAGCGATCGCAACCTCCACCAGCCCGGCCGACGCGCCCGCGCGTGCGAACGCAGCCCTGCGCATATCGCTGGCCAACGCCGGCCTGTCACCGCAGGACGTCCAGCTGCGCTACGTCGCCTCCGACGCCGACTGCCGAACCGGAGCCGACGTCGTTCCCACGCTCACACCCGGGGCAGAGTTCGCCGTCTGCATCATCCGGCACCAGCGGCTACCGGGCGTGCCGAGCGTGCTGTCCGGTTCGGCCGTCACCACGATCGGGCGCTACGTGGTGCACGTCGACGACTTTCGCAATCGGCAATGACCCGCCGCGGCGGCGCCCGCATCGACTGGGCCGCGGACGAGGGGTCCACCATCCCACTGGTGCTCGGGTTCTTCCTGATCGGCCTGCTCATGGTCGCGGGAGCCGTCATGGCCTCCGACGCCTACACAAAGCAGCGCGACCTGCAGAGCGTCTGCGACGGCGCCGCGCTGGCCGCCGCCAACTCCCTGGACAGCCGCGCCGCGCGCACCGCCACCCTCTCCGGCACGCTGCCGCTGGCGACCGTCCAGGCCGCCACCGCGAGCTACCTCGCCCGCGACCCGGAGCGCGCGCAGGTCCGCATCAGCGCAACCCTCAGCCCGGACGGCCGCACCGTGCACGCCGCCTGCACCCGGCACACCACGCTCGCCTTCGGCGCGGTCATCGGCCACCGCAACGGCATCGACGTGCACGCCACCGCCTCCGCCCGATCCGTGCTCCGCTGATTCCGCGCCCGGGGCCCGCCGCTGCGCACGGCGTACCCGGCGCGCTCAGGAACGCCTAGGCTCGCAATGGTGGCCGCCGACCCTGACCTGACCGCCGATCCCAGCCCAGCTTCCGACCCGGCGGCAGCTGCGTCCGGCCAGCCCACCCCGTCCGGCCAGCCCACCCCGTCCGTCCAGCCCACCCCGTCCGTCCAGACGGACCAGACGGAGTGGAGCAGCGGCACGTCGGGCGCCGATGACCAGGGTATGGACACCGCGCCGGCACAGTCGGGCGATGAGGGCGGCGAGAGCACCCTGACCGTGCTGCTCGCCCTCGGCGCCAACATCGGCGTCGGCGTGCTCAAGCTCGTCGCCGGCCTCATCACCGGCTCC
Source organism: Jatrophihabitans sp. (assembly GCA_036261575.1). GTDB lineage: Bacteria > Actinomycetota > Actinomycetes > Mycobacteriales > Jatrophihabitantaceae > Jatrophihabitans_A. The sequence goes on along the minus strand of DATAKO010000061.1, from coordinate 13,190 downwards.
GGCGCGCTGCTGTCCGAGGCCGCCCACTCTGCCGGCGACAGCTCCACCGAGCTGCTGCTGCTCACCGCGCTCAAACGATCCGAACGCCCGGCCGACCGGGTGCATCCGTTCGGCTACGGCAAGGAGCGCTACTTCTGGTCACTGCTGGCCGCCGTCACCATCCTCGTCTCCGGCGCCGCCTTCTCCATCTACCAGGGCTTTCACACCATCTTCGGCCCGCACGAGAGCGCCGGTGACCTCTGGATCAACTACCCGGTGCTCGCCGTCGCCGCGATCCTCGAAGGCACCAGCTTCCGGCAGGCGATGAACCAGGCCCGCGGCGCCGCGCGCAAGGGCCGCCGCTCGGTCCGCTCGTACCTGCGCGACCCCGAGGACCCGACCGTCAAGAGCGTGGTGCTGGAGGACTCGGCGGCCCTGATCGGCCTGGCGCTGGCCGCGCTCGGCGTGTTCGGCCACCAGATCACCGGCAACGCGGTGTGGGACGGCGCCGCGTCGCTGGCCATCGGGCTGCTGCTGGTGGTCGCGGCGGGCGAGCTCGCCCAGAGCTGCAAGGGCCTGCTGATCGGCAAGCAGGCCGACGTCCGGATGATCCAGGCCATCGGCGCCCGGCTGGAGCAGCAGCCCGAGATCGTGGACGTGGTCGACGTGCTCACCATGATGACCGGCGTCGACCGCATCCTGCTCTGTGTCCGGGTCGACTTCCGCGACGGCGACACCGCGGCCGACGTGGAGAACGCCTGCGTCCGGCTCGACGGCGAGCTGCGGCAGGAGTTCCCCGCCCTGGACGAGATCTTCATCCAGCCGGTGCCGCGCAGCGATGCGGGCCTGCGCGAGCGGGTGCTCAGCCGCTACGGCCGGGTGCTGGCCGACGAACCGGCTGCCGAGGCGGAGGCGCGCCGCCGCTCGGCCGCCGGGCAGGCCGGGCAACAGCCCGACCTCCAGTAGTCTGGACTGCTGTGACAGACGTACCCGCCGCGCTCAAGGAACTCTCGACCACGATGGCCAGCATCGAGGCCGTGCTGGACGTCGACGCGCTGCGCGGCCAGGTCGCCGAGCTGGAGCGGCAGGCCTCTGACCCCGACCTCTGGAACGACCCGGAGAACGCGCAGAAGGTCACCTCCAAGCTGAGCCACACGCAGGGCCAGATCCGCCGGATCGAAGAGTTGCGCAGCCGCGTCGACGACGCCGGCGTGCTGTGGGAGATGGCCGAGGGCGAGGACGACGCCGACTCCCGCGCCGAGGTGGAGACCGAACTCACCCAGCTCACCAAGGCCATCGGTGAACTCGAGGTGCAGACGCTGCTGTCCGGCGAGTACGACGCCCGCGAGGCGCTGGTCACCATCCGCTCCGAAGCAGGCGGCGTCGACGCTGCCGACTTCGCCGAGATGCTGCTGCGGATGTACCTGCGCTGGGCCGAGCGGCACAACTACGCCACCGAGGTCTACGACACCTCCTACGCCGAAGAGGCCGGCATCAAGTCGGCCACCTTCCAGGTCAAGGCGCCCTACGCCTACGGCACGCTGTCGGTCGAGCAGGGCACCCACCGGCTGGTCCGGATCAGCCCGTTCGACAACCAGGGACGCCGGCAGACCAGCTTCGCTGGGGTTGAGGTGCTGCCGGTGGTCGAGCAGTCCGACCACGTCGAGATTCCCGAGGACGACCTGCGGGTGGACGTCTACCGCTCCTCCGGCCCCGGCGGGCAGGGCGTCAACACCACCGACTCCGCGGTCCGCATCACCCACCTGCCGACCGGCATCGTGGTCAGCTGCCAGAACGAGCGGTCCCAGATCCAGAACCGGGCCTCGGCGATGGCGGTGCTGCAGGCCAAGCTGCTCGAACGCCGCCGCGAGGAGGAGCAGGCCAAGCTGGACGCCCTCAAGGACGGCAGCTCCAGCTGGGGCAACCAGATGCGCTCCTACGTGCTGCACCCGTACCAGATGGTGAAGGACGTGCGCACCGAGTACGAGGTGGGCAACCCGGCCGCGGTGCTCGACGGCGACATCGACGGCTTCATCGAGGCCGGCATCCGATGGCGCCGCTCCGCCTGATCGCGACCGGCCGGACCGTCCGTCCGTCCGCCCCGGAAACGGCGGCATCGGGCAGGCCGAGCGGACCGTGGCGCGCCCTCGTCGGGCCGCGGCCGCTGTCGGACCCGGATCCGGACAGAGCGGGACAATCCGGCGCGCGCGCAGGGGCAGGCCCGGGCGCGCTTAACCTCCGCACTGTTTACCGGGCGGTAGGATCGCCTTCCGTGATTGCGCTGCAGAACGTCACCAAGATCTACCCGGCCAGCACCCGTCCTGCCCTGGACGGCGTGTCCCTCGACATCGACAAGGGAGAGTTCGTCTTCCTGATCGGGGCGTCCGGCTCGGGCAAGTCCTCGGTGTTGCGGCTGCTGCTGCGCGAGGACACGCCCACCAAGGGCAGCGTCATCGTCAACGGCAAGGACATCGCCCGGCTGCCCGGCCGCAAGGTGCCGGAACTGCGCCGCGGCATCGGCTGCGTCTTCCAGGACTTCCGGCTGCTACCGAAGAAGACCGTCTTCGAGAACGTCGCCTTCGCCCTCGAGGTGATAAACAAGTCTCAGCGCTCGATCAACAGGTCGGTGCCCGAGGTGCTCGAGATGGTCGGCCTGGACGGCAAGGCGCACCGCTACCCGAACGAGCTGTCCGGCGGTGAGCAGCAGCGGGTCGCCATCGCCCGCGCGTTCGTGAACCGGCCGCTGGTGCTGCTCGCCGACGAGCCCACCGGAAACCTCGACCCCGACACCAGCCAGGGCATCATGGGCCTGCTCGAGCGGATCAACCGCAAGGGCACCACCGTGGTGATGGCCACCCACGACAACAACATCGTCGACGCCATGCGCAGGCGTGTCATCGAACTCGACCTCGGCCACGTCGTCCGCGACCAGAACCGTGGCGTCTACGGCATCGGCCGCTGAGCCGGCACGCATCGCACCCCCGAGCACATCGCTGAACCGCAGCACCTGACCATCACACCCCCGCTGAGCCGCACCACTGCTGAGCTGAAACCCACAGGAGCCGAATAACCCATGCGCGCTAGCTACCTGATGTCCGGCGTCGCCACCGGACTTCGGCGCAACGCCAGCATGACCGTTGCCCTGGTCCTGTCCACCGCGATCGCGCTGTTCTTCCTGGGCGGCGCGCTGCTGATCAACCAGGAGATCTCCAAGACGCAGACGGCGTACAAGGACAAGATCAACGTCTCGATCTACCTGTGCACCTCGACGTCGAACCAGACCCCGGGCTCGCCGTGCAAGCACGCCGTCACCGACAGCGAGCGGCAGGCCCTGCAGGACAAGCTGAACTCCGACCCGCAGATCATCCCGGGCAGCGTCGACTACATCAACCAGGACGAGGCCACCGCGATCGCCAAGCAACGTCTCGGCGCCAAAGTGGTGGACGAGGCCGGCCCGGGCGCTATCCCGTCCTCCTTCACCATCCGGTTGAAGAACCTGAAGACCGACTACGCGCCGGTGGCGGCCCGGTATGCGGCGGTGCCCGGGGTGGAACAGGTGCAGAACCAGGACGTCAGCCTCAAGACCATGCTGCGGCTGTTCGAAACCGGCCGGATCGGCTCCTACGTGATGGCCATCATCGTCGGCCTGTGCGCCATGCTGCAGATGGCCAACACCATCCAGATGGCCGCGGCGCAACGCCGCAACGAGACCGGCATCATGAGGCTCGTCGGAGCGTCGCGCTGGATGACCCAGTTGCCGTTCGTGATCGAGGCGATGGTGGCTGCGGCGGTCGGCGCGGTGCTCGCGATCATCGGCAACTGGATCGCCAAGACCATCTTCCTGGACGGCCTGCTGGGGGATCAGGTGCGCTCCCGAATCCTGCAGCCGCTGTACGGCAACGACATCCTGATCTCTGGTGGTATCGGCTTGATCGCGGGTGTGGCGCTGGCCGCGGTCACCGCGTGGGTTACGCTGCGCATCTCGGTCCGGTTGTAACTGGTCGGGATGCGACGCTCCGCGAGGTCTGGGCGAAATATTTCATGTGAAGTGAGCATATGGCTTCGGTTGCGCCCGTAGACTGATCACATGGCCAGCAGCAAGACCACCAAGGCGCCCGCGCGCAGGTTCATCGCGCAGAACAAGAAGGCGCGCCATGACTACACGATCGTCGACACCTACGAGTGCGGCGTCGTGCTGATGGGCACCGAGGTGAAGTCGCTGCGGGAGGGCCGCGCCTCGCTGGCAGATTCCTTCGCCACCATCGATGACGGCGAGGTCTATCTGCACAACCTGCACATCCCCGAATACGCCTTCGGCTCCTGGACGAACCACACCCCGCGCCGGGTGCGCAAGCTGCTGCTGCACAAGGCCGAGATCCTCAAGCTGATCGGGCGCACCAAGGAGACCGGGCTGACGCTGGTGCCGCTGTCGCTGTACTTCAACGAGGGCAAGGTCAAGGTCGAGCTGGCACTGGCCCGGGGCAAGAAGACCTGGGACAAGCGCCAGGACCTCGCCAAGCGCGACGCCGACCGGGAGGTACAGCGCGAGATGGGACGGCGGCTCAAGGGCCGCTATGCCTGAACTGGCCGACGAGGGCGTGCCCGCCGTCTGGCAGGCGCTGGGGCTGCCGGGGCTGGCCGACGTGCACGTGCACTTCCTGCCGGAGCGGATGCTGGCCAAGGTGTGGCAGTACTTCGACCAGGCCGAGCACCACTACGGCACCGCGTGGCCGGTGCGCTACCGCGGCTCGGATGAAGAGCGGATCGCCACCCTGGCGGCGCTGGGAGCGCATCGCTTTCCCACGCTGTGCTACCCGCACAAGCCGGGCATGGCGGCGTGGCTGAACCAGTGGTGTGTCGACTTCGCCGCTGAGCACCCGCAGGCGGTTCCGAGTGGGACGTTCTTCGCCGAGCCGACCGCCGGCTACGAGGTCGAATGGGCACTGGATGCCGGCGTCCGGATCTTCAAGGTGCACCTGCAGGTCGGCGGATTCGACCCCGCCGATCCGGTGCTCGACGAGGCCTGGGGGTTGCTCGCCGACGCCGGGGTGCCGGTGGTGACGCACTGCGGCTCCGGGCCGCTGGCCGGTGACTTCACCGGGCCTGGCCCGATCAGCGCCGTGCTGCGACGGCATCCCTCGCTGCGGCTGGTGATCGCGCATGCCGGCGCCCCGGAGTACGCCGAGCATCTTGACCTGGCACTGGCATATCCGAACACGATGATCGACACCACCATGGTCGGCACCGGGTTCATGCAACGGATGGCGCCGCTGCCGGCCGAGGTGCGGGCCCGCTACCGCGACGCCGCCGACAGGATCGTGCTCGGCAGCGACTTTCCCAACATCCCGTACTCCTACGCCGAGCAAATCCAGTCGCTGATCGACTGGGGTTTCGGTGATGATTGGCTGCGCCAGGTGCTCTGGCACAACGGTGCGCGCCTGCTCGGGCTGTGACCGGGCGGGCCACCGGCCCACGATCGAAGGAGAGCGTGTGTCGCCGGAGTGGCAGCCGCTGACCGAAGCCGACGTGCAGGAGCTGTCCGCCCTGCTGGCCGTCGTGGCCAGGGTGGACGGTACCGACGAGCTCTACCAGCCGGAGGACCTGGCGGAGGAGCTGGCGGCCGACGGTTTCGACGCCGGGCAGGACACCGTCTCGGTGCGGGTCGAGGGCGCACTGGTCGGCTGGGGCTCGGTGACCGTGTCGGCGGGCCGGTTCGACGGCCGCGGTACCGCGTACCTGCAGGGTGCCGTGCATCCCGACCACCGCGGCCGGGGCTTCGGCGGTCAGATCATGGACTTTCTGGAACCGCGGGCGCGCCGGCTGGGCGCCGAGCGGCACCCGGATACGCAGTTGCTGCTGCGGGCCTCCGGGGGCCTACCGGGTGCGTCGGTGCGCGGCTTGCTGGCGCGCCGGGGCTTCGAGCCGGTGCGCTATTACCACGACATGAGCCTGGCGCTGCCGGCCCAGGTGGAGCTGGCCGGGCTGCCCGAGGTGCGCTCCTTCACCCCGGAGCTGTCCGAGCAGACCCGGCTGGCGCACAACGAGGCGTTCGCGGATCACTGGGGTTCCACGGCCATGACGCCGCAGCGCTGGGCAGAGTTCGCCGGCTCGCGCACGTTGCGGCCGGCTCTGAGCTTCGTTGCCGTGGCCGAGGACGGTCAGGTCGACGGCTACGCGATGATCCAGGAATGGGTCGCCGGTGAGGCCTATGCCAGCATCGTCGGGGTGCGGCGCCGAGCGCGCCGGCGGGGGTTGGCACGGGCGTGCCTGGGCGCCGCGGTGCGGGCGGCCGGCGAGCAGGGCTACCGGGTGATCGAGCTGTCCGTCGACACCCAGAACGCGCACGGCGCGGGCGGTCTCTACACCTCGCTCGGGTTCACCACGACGAAGACGGTCACCGGCTACGGCAAGGTCGTCCCGCCGCTGTGATCCCGCGCGGGGTCAGCGGAACCTGCGCAGCCGCAGGCTGTTGCTCACCACGAACACCGAGCTGAACGCCATCGCGCCGCCGGCGATTATCGGGTTCAGCAGGCCCAGTGCGGCCAGCGGGATCGCTGCCACGTTGTAGCCGAACGCCCACACCAGGTTGCCCTCGATGGTGCGCAGGGTGGCACGGGAGAGCCGGATCGCGTCCGCGGCCAGCAGCAGGTCGGGACGCACCAGGGTCAGGTCGGAGGCCTGCATCGCGATGTCGGTCCCGCCTCCCATCGCCAGGCCCAGCTCGGCCGTGGCCAGCGCGGCCGCGTCGTTCACCCCGTCGCCTACCATCGCGACCGCGCGGCCCTCGGCCTGCAGCCGTTCGATGACCGCGGCCTTGTCGGTCGGCAGCACGTCGGCGATCACCGTGTCGATGCCGACCTGTTCGGCGACGGCGCCGGCCGCGCGGAGGTTGTCCCCGGTGAGCAGCACGGTGCCCAGCCCCAGCCCGCGCAGCCGGCGGATCGCCTCGGCCGAGGTGTCGCGGACGGTGTCGGACACGGTCAGCAGGCCGGCGACGGTGTCATCGACGGCGACCCACACCGGCGTCCGGCCGTGCTGCTCGTCCTGCTCGGCCTGTCGAGCCAGACCCATCGGGGCATCCAAGCCGAGCCAGCCGCGGCGACCGACCCGGATGCGGTGGCCGTCCACGGTGCCGGTGACGCCCAGGCCGCCGGAGTCGGCGAAGCCGGTGACCGGCGGCAGCTCGCCGGGCCAGGCGTGGGAGATGGCTGCGGCGATCGGGTGGGCCGAGGCGTGCTCGACGGCCGCGGCGAGCCGGTGCAGCTCGGTGTCGGTCCAGCCATCCGCCGGGGTGATGCCGCTCAGGCGCATCTGCCCGGTGGTCACGGTGCCGGTCTTGTCCAGCACGATCGTGCTGATTTTTGCGGCCTGTTCCAGCACCTGCGGGCCACGGATCAGGATGCCGAGCTGGGCGCCGCGGCCGGTCCCGACCAGCAGCGCGGTCGGGGTGGCCAGCCCCAGCGCACACGGGCAGGCGATGATCAGCACCGCGACCGCGGCGGTGAACGCGGCGTCGGCGGTGTGCCCGGTGACCAGCCAGCCGAGCAAGGTCAGCACGGCCAGGCTCAGCACGATCGGCACGAAGATGGCCGAGACCCGGTCGGCGAGGCGCTGCACCCGTGCCTTGCCGTTCTGCGCCTCGGCGACCAGCCGGGCGATCTGGGCGAGCTGGGTGTCGGCGCCGACCGCAAGCGCGCGCACCAGCAGCCGGCCGGACAGGTTGACGGTCGCGCCGACCACCTGATCGCCCGGGGCCACCTCGGCCGGCACGGACTCGCCGGTGACCGCGGAGGTGTCCAGGGTGGCGGTACCTTCGACGATCACACCGTCGGTGGCGATCTTCTCGCCCGGCCGCACCACGAAGCTGTCGCCGACCAGCAGCTGCTCGATCGGGACGAGGGTCTCCTGGCCGTCGCGGATGACGGCCACCTGCTTGGCACCCAGGTCGAGCAGCGAGCGCAGGGCCTGCCCGGAGCGGCGCCGGGCGCGGGCTTCGAGAAAGCGGCCGAGCAGGATCAGCACGGTGACGACGCCGGCCACCTCGAGGTAGAGGTCACGCCCGTTGGTGAGCACCGCCCACCAGGACCACAGGTAGCTGGCCGAGACACCGATCGAGACCAGGGTGTCCATGCTGCTGGCCGCTTGCCGGGCCTGGCGCAGCGCGGTCCGGTGGAACGGCCAGGCGCCCCAGGTCGCCACCGGGGTGGCGAGCGCGAGCGCGACCCAGCGCCAGCCGGTGAACTGCAGGGCCGGGATCATGGCCAGCAACGCGAGCGGGATGGTGAGCGCGAGGCTGATCAGCAACCGCTGGCGCAGCTCGTCGGTCTCTTCCCGCTGCGGGCGGCCTGGTTGGCTGGGGGCGGCGGTATAGCCGATCTTCTCGACGGTCTGGATGACCTGGTCGGTACCGGTCCCGGACACCACGGCGGTCGCGGTGGCGTAGTTGACGCTGGCCTGCACCCCCGGCAGCCGGTTCAGCTTCTTCTCGATCCGGGCCGCGCAGGAGGCACAGGTCATGCCGCCGATTGCGTATTCGGTCGGCGTTGCCAGGTCGGTGTCGGTGTCGGGCATGGCCGGGCTCAGGCGAGCTGGTAGTCGCCGGCCTCGTCGAGCGCCGCGGCGACCTGATCGGTCGTAAGGGCAGCGGTGCTGGTGACGTGCACGGTCGAAACGCCGTTGGCGACCAGGTCGACGCTCACCGCGCTGACCTCGGGCAGGGCCGACAGCTCCTCGGTGACGGCGTTGACGCAGTGGCCGCAGGTGAGGCCGGTGACCTGGTAATCGGTGGTGCTCATGCCTGGCTCCTTCGATGGTTGGTGCTTGAGTCGCGAAGATCCGCGGCCCGGGTCAGGACTTGACGAGGCGAGCGATTGCAGCGGACGCCTCCTTGATCTTGGCGTCCGCCTCGTCGCCGCCGGCGGCGATGGCATGGCTGACGCAGTGGCTGAGGTGCTCATCCAGCAGGCCGAGCGCGACGGATTCCAGCGCCCGGGTAGCTGCCGAAACCTGGGTGAGCACGTCGATGCAGTAGGTGTCGTTCTCGACCATGCGCTGCAGGCCGCGGATCTGACCCTCGATCCGGCGCAGCCGCTTGAGGTGCGACTGCTTGGTCTCGGAGTAGCCGGGGAGCTGATCCATGCCCGCCTCGCGTGATGTCGTGGTGGCGCCCGCCACCGATTCTGCTGGTGCCCATACCCCGTAGGGGTACTGCCGGAGCCTACCATGCGAGCCGGAGGGGAAACCGCGAGCGCTCCGGGTCGCCGGCATGGCACAATGGACGGGTTGTAGTTCGATCCGACCAGGGGGTGAATGGTCTCGACTTCGGACGTCGAGATGTGGGGAAGCGGGCCGAGGATCGCATTGCTGACCTCGTTAAAAAAGCGATGCAAAACAAAATAAGCGCCGATTCCAATCGCGCTGACTTCGTTCTCGCTGCCTAATCAGCGATAACGGGTCTGTCAGCCCGGGTTCGTCACCGGCCCGGATGCTGGCATCAGCTAGGTGACTCACCGTCCGACCCGGTCGCGGGGCCGGACGGGACAACTCACAGCGACTGGGCCTGTCACACCGACTTGTGTGCACGATCGGTGAGGCCGAGCAGAGGCGAAGCACACTGCGCCCGGAGAAGACCCATCAAAGCGACGAAGGACCCGGGTTCGATTCCCGGCACCTCCACCAAACAGGGTGTAATCACACCCTGGGCAATCGAATGGACGCGGTACCCGCGAGGGCCGCGTCCACTCGGCTTTCGGGTGGGAGGTCGGGTCAAGGGTGCCGGGGGTTGCCGATCTGGGCGGCTTGGATCGCCTCGACCGCCTCGGTCCGGATTGGTCGGGTGGAGACCTGTCCGGGGCCATCGGTGTCGAACAAGAGCTGATCGAACCAGGCTTGGTTGTAGGCGCGCCGGGTCTCGTCGTCGCCGTCTCGATATGCCTGACCACAGTTTGCGGCCAACTTGGTGAGGGTTCGGATCAGCTGCTCATGCTCTGTGGCTGTGGCCGACGCGCGGTCGAGGTTCTCTTCGAGGTGGCGCAGCTGGGTGGCGAGCTCGGCCTGCTTGGCCCGTGCGATGTCGGCCGGCACGACTTGTCTTCTGGCAAGGCTATTCCGCTCAGTACCACTGGTACATATGACGCATACCAGGTCGCTGCCACTGTTGGGACCTGGACGAAGGCGCTGTCTTTTCGAGGCGGTGCGTCACTGGGTATTGCAAATATCAAGCCGGGGACCTTCGACGAAGTGAAACGACTGAATCCCGCTCTGTTTTCTCACGCTGACTGGAGCCAACTTGGTGGCGATGAGGCGCTCAGTGCGCTGGTAGTCGCTGAATATGTGGAACATATTCAGGTTACTTATGTGGCTCACGCCTCAGCTGCCGTGCAGTTGAATTATACGCCCGCTGAGATCGTATACGGGATATATAATGGTGGCGAGAAGGATTACGTCACTAATGTGCAAAATACAGGAGTTTTCGGTGGAAATCCCTCGAAATATCTCCCCGGTTTCGAGCAGTACTACGATGTCGCGGGGGCGAGCCTAGGTGCTTTTTAGACGTTTCTCTGCGATGCTGGCTTTTGAATCGGCCGTCTTCATTGTTGGGCTTATATTTCTAGCCGTATTTTTAATTGCTCTTGTGCTATGCCTTTTCCGCTTCAAGTTGAGGCTGACCATCGTGATGGCTGTCGTCTCGCTTCTGGTCGTCGCAGGGATTCTGACGTGGCTATCTCCGCCCGAAGCGCAGCAGCAATTTACGCGATTCCACGTCCAGGGATCGCTCGTCGGCAAGACCTCCGATACGGCATTGAACGGCACGACCTCCGTGACAGCTTGGTACCTCGTAAACGAGTCGTTCTCAAGCGTGCCGAACTCGATAGTCCGTTCGCCGCAAATTAGCTGGCAACCGAGTTCGACGCCCGCTATTCAAGGACAAACGCGTATCGCGTCGGGACAAATATCGAGCTGTGGAACTGCGCTCAGTCGATCGACGGACGCAGGAGCGCCGAATTTAGATGGGATATCGCTTTCCAAAAGCCAGGTCGCCCAATTACAGCACGGATTCGAGTTGATAAGTATTGTGATTGCTTGCAGAGAAAATTGATATTAATCCAGTTAGTTGCTGCGTCCACGCTAGGTTGTACAAGCAAGCTCTAGCTAACGAGGCCCGTGCGGCCACAGAGTTGTGCGATTGGACTGCTTTTTGTCGTTCTTTTGGCCCAGTAGTAATGGGTATCAAATCGATCTGCCCGCAGCCGTCACGCGGATTACCGGCTCTTCTCAATGAATCGTGGTGATCGGTCGCCGACGAGGGAGCGCGAATGGCGGGCATCGAGTGTGAGCGCCAAGCCAAGCTTGCTGAAGAACAACGCATCCCTCGGGCAACACAGCGCATGATTCACGCGCACCGGGCGAAGGTCTTGGATGGCCAGCTTCTCGCATGGCAGCGCAGCCAGCCGATTGCCGACCGCCGACTGCCTCAGGCAAATGAAGGCTGTCGTGGAACGAGTTGAGGATCCGGACGAAGCAGCCGCCGCAAGGGATTGGCTGGACTGGTGTGAAGAGCATGTACGGACGTTCGACCCATTGCAGTTGATGCTGCGGCTGCCTCCCGATCCGGACGCAGATCACGCGGGCCTCGCGCCTTTCCTGGACCGGCCTACCTACGGACAGTTGTAAGTGATCACATCACCTGGCCCTTTATCTCCTCGTAAGTGCTCAAGTCTTCGAGATCCGCACCCGAGAGGTTGATGTCAGCCAGCTGGCCGGCTTTGGCCAGACGGTCCGTGGCAGTCCCAACGTACCGGCGAAGTCATCCGTGAAGAGCACGGGCTGGGGAGTCAAATCATGCACGGAGGAAACGCTGGCCGTGGCAGCCTGATCTGGCCCCGGTAGCACGGTTCGGTCTGGCTCCACCTCGCCGCCCGTGATGACGGTTCGACGCGGCCCCACCTGCGACACGCCGGGCTTCCTGTGACGGTTTGATCTGGCTCCACCCGAGCGTGGTCTCCGACGTTGTCGGCGATCACGAAGGGCAGGGCGGGGATGGGGTCGAGAGTGGAGCTGTTCGCAGCGATCCGGCGCGACGAGCGGGTCGAGGGGTTGTCGATCCGGCAGCTTGCCGAACGGGCCAACCTGCACTGGGCGTACATCGGCCAGGTCGAACGGGGACGCCGCAACCTCACCTTGCACAACATTCTGAAGCTGGCCACTGCGCTCGACGTTGACCCGGGCCGGCTGATACGAGGGCTCACGCCGCCGAGTGACGGCTAGCGGAGTCGATTCCTGGCGACCGCCGGGTGCTGCGGTCGCCCCTGAATTCAGGTGCGGCTCGTCAATTATTCGCCGCAGGTACCGGCAACTTCAATGGTTTGGTTTGCGCCAGAGAGGATTACTCGGGCTACACGGGCTGTCACCTATTCTCACCTCACGGCTGATGGCGATTAGATTCAGTAATACCCAGTTTTCGATCTTGATACTTGGGTTCAGCGTCGATACCCAAGGGCTCCGAGTGCGTCGAAACGACTATCCGCAGCGGGGGACTCCAATGGACCAGGACGAACTGTGGCTTCGTGAGCAAGACCTGGGGCTCAAGAAAAGCGATCTCCAGGAAACGCGAGATCACAACCGGCGAACTCGCCGCATCGCTGTTTCGAGCGCACTAGTTGCTTGCCTATCAGTTTTCGTGGCCGCCGGCTCGGTCGCGCTGTAGGGCCACTACAACGCTGAGGCGATCAAGCGGTCAGCGGTCAACACTGCGAATCAATTGGCCGAGAGCGACAGACAGTTCATCTAGACGCAACGGGCCCTGGCTTACAACAACATCAGCGTCGGTCTCGGCAATAGCTCGACCGCCGTTCAGGTCAACTCGATGCGCCGCCTGATCAACTTCGTCGAGGATCCCCAGAACTTCGATAGCGATGACAAGCTACAGCTCACTTCGATGACAGATGCTGCTGCCACGCTCAGTGAGTTTGTGCAGACCGGGTCGCACGTACCAGACACCGGCGGACTTGAACCGTGGCAGGGTAGTCCGGTACCCGATGTCGACCTAAAAGCAGCGGCAGAGCTGCGAGTGAACCGCCCCGGGTCTGATGGAGGCTCTCGACCTATGAAGGATGAGAGTCATGGCGAAGAAGTACAGCGACGAGCTGCGTGAGCGGGCGACCCGGATGGCGGTCGAGTTGCGCCGCGATCCGGTGACGAAGGTCGGGGCG
>DATAKO010000052.1:0-66287 GCA_036261575.1 Jatrophihabitans sp. | reverse complement strand
ACCCGAGGTGCTGGTGCTCGACGAGGCGACCAGCTCGCTGGACAGCCAGACCGAGGTCGACATCACCAGGAATCTCAAGCAGATGGGCTGCACCACGATCGTGATCGCGCACCGGCTCGCCTCGGTCGTCGACGCGGACGTCACCTACGTCATCGATGACGGGTCGATCGTGGAGCGCGGCCGGCACCACGACCTGATGGAGAACGCGGGCACGTACCGGAGCCTGTTCGCCGGTCAGATGCAGGCGGCCTGAGAAAGCTCCCTCGATGCCGAAGGCACCCGGCCGGTGACGCTCAGACCCGGCCGGGTGCCTGATGCATGACGTGCCCGCAACGCGGAACCCGGCGCGCGACGGCTGAGCGACACGTCAGCCGAGGGCGGTGAGCGCCCCGCCGGCGACCAGTCCGCCGAGGAGGACAACGCCGGCACTGGCAAGCGTCGCGCGCCAGCCCAGCGAGCGCACGAGCATCGCCATCGCAGGCAGACTGGCCGCGGGCAACGTCAGCAGCAGCGCACCCACGCCGCCGAGCGACACACCCGCTGCCGCCAGTCCCAGCACGATGGGAATCTCGCCGCCGGTCGGGATGACGATCAGAGTGCCCACGACCGCGGCGAGCAGCAGCACGAGCACACCGGCTCGCACGCCTCCGGCACCGCCGAGCGGGAACAGCCAGCCGCGGACCGCACCGACAAGCAGCACGACAGCGACGTACTCAGGGACCATGACCAACACCAGGCGCAACAGTGCCCGACCGAAGCGCCAGGGAACCGCCGCCAGCCAGTGCCGATCGACCGCGACACCACTCCCGGCCACGCGCTCGCCTGCGGCCGGATCGGACCGCTCACCGGCGAGCCGCGCCACCAGGGTCGATCCGAACACGACGACCAGGATGCCCACCGCCAGCCGGGTGACGGTCCACTGCCACGGCGCGACCAACGCCAGAAAGACCAGGACAGCCGGGTTCAGCAGCGGGTTACCGAGCCAGTACGCCACCACGCCCGCGGTGCCGGCCCCTTCCCGTCGCAACGTCGCCGCCACCGGCGCGGTGCAGCAGGTGCACATCAGACTCGGCGTGGCGAGCAGGCCACCGACCGCCGCGCTGGTAATCGGCCTTCGCCGGTTCAGCAGGCGCGCCGGCCAACCGGGCGGTACGAGCGCCGACACCGCGGCACTGATCAGCAGCGCGGCAACCAGGGCGTGCCAGATGGATTTCAGGTACGCCGAGGCGAACGAGGTAGCGGCATGCCAGGACGGCGCATCGCCGGGCCGCACACCGCCGGCGCTCAGAATGCTGTGACCGGACCAGTGGTGGGTTCCCGTCAGCGCGACCGTCTTGCGCTCGTAGGGCAGCCACTTGGCCCAGATCAGCGCGGCCACGGAGATGGCCAGCGCTGCCAGCAGCGCGACCGCGATGACCAGCCGGGACTGTCCGGTGCGCCGTGACGGCATGGCGAGGGTGGTCATGCACCGATTCCTTCCGCATAGGAGTCGGTGGTGCTTCACCGCGTGACGCCGAGGCGCGACGATGCCGAGGCGCGACGATGCCGACCCTATCGGTCAGCGAGCAGTCCGGCTACGTGGGCAAAAGCCTGGCCTTGGATGGCTATAGGGCAGCCTAGCTCGTGCCGCAGTTATGGCAGCCGCCGCGGGAGACTTACCCTCGTGGCCGGCAAGGAGACAGGCAGGAGAGTCACGATGAGCCAGTCAAGTCTGACGAGGTGGGAACGCAGCACGGAATGGCCGCTCGCGATCGTGGCTTTACTCTTCCTTGGCAGCTACGCCTGGCCGATCTTGCAAACCGACCTTGGACAGCCGCTTCGTCGACTCTGCGAGCTCATCGTGTATTGCGCCTGGGCACTGTTCGCAATCGACTACACAGTGCGGGTGTGCCTGGCTCCCCATCGTGCACGCTTCGTGCTACGGCACCTTCCGGATCTGGCTGCGGTTGCACTTCCCGTGCTGCGCCCGCTCCGGCTGCTGCGACTGATCGCGCTGATCCGAGTGCTGAACCGACGTGCGACCGACACGCTGCAAGGGCGGGTTGCGATCTACGTATCGAGCTCGGTGAGCGTGGTCCTGTTCGTCGCAGCCTTGGCAGAACTTGACGCAGAGCGTGGACGTCCCGGAGCAACCATCTCCAGCTTTGGCGATGCCCTCTGGTGGGCTATCACAACCGTAACCACCGTCGGCTACGGCGACCGATATCCAGTGACCACTGACGGCAGGCTCGTGGCGGTGGGACTGATGTTGGCGGGCATCGCATTGATTGGCGTGGTGACGGCGTCCATCGCTTCCTGGCTGATAGCCAACGTTCGATCCGCCGAAGCCGACACCGAACAAGCACTGCAGACACAGCTGTCGGCGCTGCGGGCCGAGCTTGCCCAGATCAGGGCGCTGCTCGAAGCGGGCGGAGGGGCCTGCAGGTGAACGAACTCAGTCGGTGCCGGACTCCATAGCGGCACGGTCCAGCGCCGTCTCGTCCACCGCTTCCCGCTCGCCGCTGTTCTCGCTGATCTCCGGCGCCTGACCTGGCTCGATCTCGCCGACGAAGGATGCTTGGCCGGTCAACTGCCCCAACCCGGCGTAGTACTCCAGCTTCTGCCGGGAGTCGGCGATGTCAAGGTTGCGCATGGTCAGCTGCCCGATCCGGTCCACCGGCCCGAAGGCGGCATCCTCGGTGCGTTCCATGCTCAGCCGGTCGGGGTGATAGCTGAAGTTGGGGCCCTCGGTGCGCAGGATGGAGTAATCCTCGCCGCGCCGTAGCCGCAGCGTCACGGTGCCGGTGACTGCCCGGCCGACCCACCGGGTCAGGCTCTCGCGCAGCATCAGCGACTGCGGATCCAGCCATCGGCCCTCGTACAGCAGCCGGCCGAGCCGCCGGCCCTCGGCGTGATAGTTGGCGATGGTGTCCTCGTTGTGGATCGCGTTCAGCAGCCGCTCATAGGCCACGAAGAGCAGCGCCATGCCCGGCGCCTCGTACACGCCACGGCTCTTGGCCTCGATGATCCGGTTCTCGATCTGGTCGGACATGCCGAGCCCGTGCCGGCCGCCGATGGTGTTGGCGGCCATCACCAGCGCGACCTTGTCGGCGAAGCGCTCGCCGTTGATCGCAACCGGATAACCCTGCTCGAAGCTGATGGTGACGTCTTCCGCTTCGATCGTCACGGCGGGGTCCCAGAACCGGACACCCATGATCGGCTCGACGATCTCCAGGGACTCGTCCAGGTGCTCCAGCGTCTTGGCCTCGTGGGTGGCGCCCCAGATGTTGGCGTCGGTGGAGTACGCCTTCTCCTTGCTGGCCCGGTAGGGCAGCTCGTGCTCGGTGAGCCACTGCGACATCTCGGCGCGGCCACCGAGCTCGTCGACGAAGGCCGCATCCAGCCAGGGCTTGTAGATGCGCAGGGCCGGGTTGGCGAGCAAGCCGTAGCGGTAGAACCGCTCGATGTCATTGCCCTTGTAAGTGGACCCGTCGCCCCAGATCGACACGCCATCGGCCTGCATGGCCCGCACCAGCAGCGTCCCGGTCACCGCCCGACCCAGCGGGGTGGTGTTGAAGTAGATCCGGCCGCCGGAGCGGATATGGAACGCGCCGCACTGCAGCGCCACCAGCCCCTCCTCCACCAGCGCAGTCCGGCAGTCGACCAGGCGCGCGATCTCCGCTCCGTACAGCTTGGCGCGGTCCGGCAGCGTCGACATGTCGTCCTCGTCGTACTGGCCGAGGTCGGCGCTGTAGGTGCACGGCACCGCACCGTGATGGCGCATCCAGGCGACGGCGACCGAGGTGTCCAGACCGCCGGAGAAGGCGATCCCGACCCGCTCGCCGGTGGGCAGACTCGTCAAGACCTTAGACACGGCAACAGCCTAGCTACCCCGGCCGGGGCCACCGGCGGGACGGGTCGCGCGACGGCGGGACGGGTCGCGGCACCGCGCTCAGCTGTGCGCGGTGATCCACTCCTGCCCGACGCGCTGCTCGATCCGCAGTGCGCCCTCGATCACCTTCACGATCTCGGGTTCGATCTTGCGGCCCAGCAGCGGGATGGCGACCCGCACATCTCCTTGCACCACCTCGACCGTGCCTTGCGGGCCGGGCCGCAGTGACATCGTGCCGTCCATGCTGGCCGGCTGCCCCTTGATGGTCAGCCGGACGGTGCCGGTTCGCGATCCGTCGGCCGCGGGCGCCGACCACTGCTCGACCTGGCGGATCGAGATGCTGTCACCCACGAACTTCTGGATGTAGTCGGGCAGCTGCGGCTTCATCACCCGTTCCACGGTCACGCCGGCGCCGCCGTCGGCCGCCGGGGTGATCGAGACGTCCCAGGAAATCGCACCCGATTCCTGGCATGCCTGCTCGCGCGCCTCGCTCGCCATGTGGCTGGCGAAGGTCTGCTCCGGCGTCGCGGAGTACTGGTTCTCGACGGTGAGCTTCATGGCCACAGCATTGCCGATCCGCCTTCGCCGCGCACAACTCGGGTACCGTGGCAGCGTGCAGCAATACCTGGATCTGCTCCAGACGGTACTCAAGGACGGCACCCGGAAGGACGACCGGACCGGCACCGGAACGCTCAGCATTTTCGGCTACCAGATGCGCTTCGATCTGGCAGCGGGCTTTCCCGCCGTCACCACCAAGAAGCTGCACATGAAATCTGTCGTCGGCGAGCTGCTGTGGTTCCTGCGGGGTTCGACCAACGTGCGGTGGCTGCAGGAGCGCGGCATCACCATTTGGGACGAGTGGGCCGACGAGAACGGCGAGCTGGGACCGGTTTACGGCAGCCAGTGGCGCTCGTGGCCCACCCCGGACGGCGGCCACATCGACCAGATCGCGCGGGTACTGGATTCCATCCGCACCAACCCGGATTCCCGGCGGCATCTGGTCTCCGCCTGGAACGTGGCCGAGGTAGATCAGATGGCGCTGCCACCGTGTCACACGATGTTCCAGTTCTACGTCGCCGAGGGCAGGTTGTCGTGCCAGCTCTACCAGCGCTCGGCCGATGTGTTTCTCGGGGTGCCCTTCAACATCGCTTCCTACGCGCTGCTCACCCACATGGTCGCGCAGGTCACCGGTCTACAGGTCGGTGACTTCGTGCACACCTTCGGCGATGCGCACCTGTACCTCAACCACGTCGAGCAGGCCGAGCTGCAACTGACCCGTGACCCACGGCCGTTGCCCACGCTGTGGCTCAACCCGGAGCGGACCGAGATCGACAGCTTCGATCTGGCCGACGTCCGGCTGGACGGTTACAACCCGCATCCGGCGATCAAAGCTCCCATCGCGGTATAGCCGTGACCGAGCGCGAATCCGACGTCGTCGTCGTCGGCGCCGGGCTGGCCGGGCTCAGCGCCGCGATCGAACTCACCCGGGCCGGCCTCCAAGTGACCGTGCTCGAGGCGGCGGCCAAGCCGGGCGGCCGGGTCAGCACCGACGTCGTGGACGGGTTCCGCCTCGATCGCGGCTTCCAGCTGATGAACCCTTCCTATCCGCGCTGGCGCCGGCTGGTCCGGCTCGGCGTGCTGGACGAGGACCGGCTGCAGCTACAGCACTTCGATGCCGGGGTGCGGGTGGCGTTAGCGCACCGGCACGCGCTGCTGACCGATCCGCGACACTGCCCGGCAGATCTGTTGCAGAACCTGACCGCGCCCGGTTCGCCACTGGAGAAGGCGCGGTTCGTGGCCTGGGCGCTGCGCTGCGGCGCTGCCCGGCCGTCGCGGTTGCGCTCCGGAGCGGATCGCCCGTACGGGCAGCAACTGACCAAGATCGGCGTGACCGGCGCGCTGCGCCGCCAGGTGCTCGAGCCCTTCCTGGCCGGCGTGCTGGGCGAGGACGAGCAGCAGAGTTCGACACATTTCGTGTCGCTGCTGCTGCGCGCCTTCGTCCGTGGCGTGCCAGCAGTGCCTGCGTGGGGAATGCAGGCGCTGCCGGATCAGCTCGCCGAACAGCTGGCGCGCGGCTCGGTCAGCGGTCGCATTCAGCTGAGCACCCCCGTGACGAAAGTGGACGGCACCGTCGTGCACACCGAAGCCGGAGCGTTTCGCGGCCGGGCGGTGCTCGTCGCCACTGATCCGCGATCGGCGGCAGGGCTGACCGGCCTGCCCGAGCCACAGTTGCGGTCGCTGACCACGTTCTGGTTCGTGGCCGATCAACCGCCGTACGGCCGGCCGATCCTGCACGTGGACGGCCTGCGCCGCGGACCGGTCGTGAACGCCGCCGTGATGTCCGCGGTGGCACCGGCGTATTCGCCGGACGGCCGGGCGCTGATCGCGGCCAGCATCGTCGGGGTGCCGGCAGCAGACACCGTCGAGCAGGTGCGCCGCCAGCTCGGCCTGATCTATGACACCAGCGCCGCGGACTGGCAGCTGCTGCGGGTCGATGCCATCGCCGATGCATTGCCGGCGATGACCGCGCCGCTGCGGCTACGCCAGCCGGTACAGCTGTCCGACACGCTCTTCGTGGCCGGCGACCACCGCGACACCGCCTCGCAGCAGGGCGCGCTTGCCTCCGGCGCCAGGGCGGCAGCAGCCATCCGGCGACAGCTCGGCTGATCCCCGTGGCGTCCCGCTCCAACAGGTAGCGGGCGTGCACGTAGGTAGCGGGCGTGCACGCCGGTAGCGGGCGTGCACGCAGGTAGCGGGCGTGCACGCCGGGGCCGACGAATCGGATACCGAAGCAGCCGAACAGCAGTGCGGGCGGGCCCGGATCCTGCGATCCGAGCCCGCCCGCGGCGGTACTGCGTGAGCTGGGCTGGACTTAGAAGTCCATGCCGCCCATGTCCGGAGCGCCGGCCGGGGCGGCCGCCTTCTCCGGCTTGTCGGCCACGACGGCTTCGGTGGTGAGGAACAGGCCGGCGATCGAAGCCGCGTTCTGCAGCGCCGAGCGCGTCACCTTCGCCGGGTCGATGATGCCCTGGGCGATCATGTCGACGTACTCCCCGTTGGCGGCGTTCAGACCGTGACCAACCTCGAGGTTGCGGACCTTCTCCGCCACGACGCCGCCCTCGAGGCCGGCGTTGACCGCGATCTGCTTGAGCGGAGCCTCCAGCGCGACCTTGACGATGTTGGCACCAGTGGCCTCGTCGCCGGACAGGTCGAGCTTGTCGAACGCGGTGACCGAAGCCTGCAGCAGCGCGACGCCACCACCGGCCACGATGCCCTCCTCGACGGCGGCCTTCGCGTTGCGAACGGCGTCCTCGATGCGGTGCTTGCGCTCCTTCAGCTCGACCTCGGTGGCCGCGCCGACCTTGATCACCGCAACGCCGCCGGCCAGCTTGGCCAGCCGCTCCTGCAGCTTCTCGCGGTCGTAGTCGGAGTCGGAGTTCTCGATCTCGCCACGGATCTGGTTGACCCGACCCTGGATCTGGTCGGCGTCACCGGCGCCCTCGACGATGGTCGTCTCGTCCTTGGAGATGTTGACCCGACGAGCCCGGCCGAGCAGCTCCAGGCCGGCGTTCTCCAGCTTGAGGCCGACGGTCTCGGAGATGACCTGGCCACCGGTCAGGATCGCGATGTCCTGCAGCATGGCCTTGCGGCGGTCGCCGAAGCCCGGCGCCTTGACGGCGACGGACTTGAAGGTGCCACGGATCTTGTTGACCACCAGGGTGGACAGCGCCTCGCCGTCCACGTCCTCGGCGATGATCGCCAGCGGCTTGCCCGACTGCATGACCTTCTCCAGCAGCGGCAGCAAGTCCTTGACGTTGGAGATCTTGCCCTCGTGGATGAGGATGTAGGCGTCGTCCAGCTGTGCCTCCATCCGCTCGGTGTCGGTCACGAAGTAGGCGCTGATGTAGCCCTTGTCGAAGCGCATGCCCTCGGTGAGCTCGAGCTCGAGGCCGAAGGTGTTGCTCTCCTCGACGGTGATGACGCCTTCCTTGCCGACCTTGTCCATCGCCTCGGCGATGAGCTCGCCGACGGTGGTGTCAGCGGCGGAGATCGAGGCGGTGGCCGCGATCTGCTCCTTGGTCTCGACCGGCTTGGCAACGTTGAGCAGCTGCTCGGACACGGCCGCGACGGCCTGCTCGATGCCGCGCTTCAGGCTCATCGGGTTGGCACCGGCGGCCACGTTGCGCAGACCCTCGCGAACGAGTGCCTGGGCGAGCACGGTGGCGGTGGTGGTGCCGTCACCGGCCACGTCGTCGGTCTTCTTGGCAACTTCCTTGACGAGCTCCGCGCCGATCTTCTCGTACGGGTCTTCGAGCTCGATCTCCTTGGCGATGGAAACACCGTCGTTGGTGATGGTGGGGGCGCCCCACTTCTTCTCCAACACGACGTTGCGGCCCTTGGGGCCGAGCGTCACCTTCACCGCGTCGGCAAGAATGTTCATGCCGCGCTCAAGGCCGCGACGGGCCTCCTCGTCGAACGCGATCAACTTAGCCATGCGTGTTTGTCCTTTACTTGTCTGGTGCACCGCGATGGCGCACTGACCAGCCCTCGACCGACTCGCGATGCCCGCGACGGACGGCGCCCACTCAGATGGGGCACCTCATCACGACCGGCTAGCACTCACAGTACCTGAGTGCTAACCCAGTTTGGCACTCGGGCCGGGCGAGTGCAAGCGACTGTCATAGCCGAGGGCTACCGTGCAGACATGGCCTTCCCCGTAACACGCAAGGACGACCAACGGGACGATTTTTTCGGCACCGTGGTCACCGATGAATACCGCTGGCTGGAGAACCAGAACGCCGAAGAGGTCCAGCAATGGGTGAAGGCGCAAGCCGAGTTGGCCGACGACTATCTTGCCACCCTGCCCGGTCGCCAGGCGCTGTCAAAACGGCTGGACGAGCTGCTGCAGCTGCCCACCAGCACCGTGCCGATCAAGCGCGGTGAGCACTGGTTCCGGCTGACCAACGACGGCAGCCAGCAGCAGCCGGTGCTGCGCGTCGCTGACGAACCGGTGGGCGCCGGGCGGGTGCTGATCGATCCCAACCCGGCAAGTTCAGATGGCACCACCGCGATCGCCGCGGCGGTCCCCGACCCGTCCGGCCGGCTGGTCGCGTGGTCCTACCAGCAGTCCGGCTCCGACTGGAAGACCTGGCAGGTCCGCGACGTCGAGACCGGCGCCGACCTGCCCGACCGGCTCGACCGGGGCAAGTTCGTCGAGCCGTGCTGGCTGGGCGACTCCACGGGCTTCGTGTGGTCGAGCTATTCGACCGACGAGGCAGACCAGTACTCGGCTGCCAACGTGGCCCCGACGTTGTTGCTGCACCTGCTCGGCACCGACCCGGAGCAGGACCGGGTGCTCTTCCACGACGCCGATCGGCCTGGCCTGTACGTGTGGCCGTGGATCGATCGGGACACCGGCTGGCTGCTCGCGATCCTGCAGGACTCCGAGGCCGACGAGCGCGCGCTGTGGGCCTGTGACCTGACCGATCCGGACGCGAAGTTGAGCGAGATCGTCCCGCCGAGCAAGGCGGAGTGGGCTCCGGTGGGCGCCGATGAGCGCGGGTTCATCCTCTGGACCGACACCGACGCACCGCGTGGCCGGCTGGTTGTGGTCGATCGGGTCAGCGGCCAGATGAGAGAGCTGGTGGCCGAGCGGGCGGCAACTCTCGAGCTGGCCGAGACCACCGAGGACGGGCTGATCGTCAGCTGGCTGGTGGACGCGCGCAGCGAGGTCACCCGGCACGGCGCGGACGGAACCGAACTCGAGCGCATCCAGTTGCCGGGGCTCGGCAGCGTCACCGGCATCAGCACCGGCAAGGACACCACCCTGGTGCACCTGGGATTCACGTCCTTCGACACCCCGCCCCGGATCTTGCAGTACGACCTGGCCGGCGGGTCGTCGGACTCCGGCCGCACCAGGACGGTGTTCGGCGCCGAGGTCGAGGGGCCGCTCCTGGTCACCGAGCAGATCTGGGTCACCTCCGCCGACGGCACCCGGTTGCCCGCGTTCGTGGTGCACCGAGCCGACGTCACCGCCGACACCGGCCCGCACCCGACTGTGCTCTACGGCTACGGCGGTTTCTACGTCAACCAGACGCCGGCCTTCTCCCCCGGCATCGTGGCCTGGGCCGAGGCCGGCGGGGTGTGGGTAGTGGCCACGCTGCGCGGCGGCGCCGAGTACGGGGCGGCGTGGCACGATGCCGGCAAGCTGGCGAACAAGCAGAACGTCTTCGACGACGCCATCGCCACCGCGGAGGAGCTGATCCGGCTCGGCTGGACCACCCCCGCACAGCTGGGCGCGAACGGCGGTTCCAACGGCGGATTGCTGGCCGGCGCCCTGCTCACCCAGCGACCGGACCTGTTCGCGGCGGTGGTCCCCCAGGTCGGCGTGCTCGACATGCTGCGCTACCAGGAGTTCACCATCGGTCGCGCGTGGGCCAGCGACTACGGCATCGCCAGCCGCAGCAAGCAGGAGTTCGACTACCTCTACGCCTACTCGCCGCTGCACAACCTTCGTGCAGGAGTGCACTACCCCGCGGTGCTGCTGATGACGGCCGACCACGATGATCGGGTAGTGCCGGCGCACACGTTCAAGTTCGGCGCGCGACTGCAAGCTGTCTCGCCGGACGGCGCGATTGCCTACATCCGGGTCACCTACGGCGCCGGCCACGGGCAGGGCAAGTCACGAGCCACTCAGCTCGCCGAACGCGCTGACCTGCTTGCCTTCATGGCCGCGCACACCGGCCTGCGCTTCTGACCGCGAAAAGCACCCAGCCCGGTTCCGCTCCTGCTCAGCAGGTGCGAAACCGGGCTGACGTGTGGCTTTGCTGGCCGACGATTTCTGATGGCGGCCAGCCATAAAGCCGGCTAGCCGACGACGTCTGATGGCGGCCAGCCATAAAGCCGGCTAGCCGACGACGTGCACGCCGTCGGCCTGCGGGCCCTTCGGACCCTGGGCGACCTCGAACTCCACCCGCTGACCCTCGTCCAGCGAGCGGTAGCCGTCGCTCTGGATGGCGCTGTAGTGGACGAACACGTCCTGGCCACCGTCCACAGCAATGAAGCCGTAGCCCTTTTCGTTGTTGAACCACTTCACGGTGCCCTGTGCCACGCGCACTCCCTGTTCTGAGGGCCTGACCGGAGCGTCACCCGGTGTGACGTCCGTGGTCTTCGTTCCTGGTCCCGAACTGAACTTCCGTGCACGCTGGCTATCGCAGCCATCGTGGTTCCTTCGAAGGTGTGCGAAACGCTGGAGTACTTTCGACCAAGGCGCAAATTACACGGCTGGCTCGGCCCAACGCCAGCATTCGGACCGAAAATATCCGGCCCGGGTATGCCCCTAAACCCCGAGACGGCTCAAACCAGACCGGCGAGAGCGCTTTCTAGAACAGGCCCGCCTCCCGCATGCCTTTCAGGGTCGGCGGGATCACCGCCGTCGGGCCGACCCGGCCGGCCACCGCGTCCAGGGTCTTGAGCCCGTCGCCGGTGTTGTAGATGACGGTCTCCCGGCTGGGATCGAGCTGCCCGCTGGCGACCAGCTTGCGCAGCACCGCCGTGGTCACGCCGCCCGCGGTCTCGGCAAAGACACCGGTCGTCTCGGCGAGCAACTGGATTCCGTCCCGAATCTCTTCGTCGTTCACCTGCGCCATCGCCCCACCGGTGCCGCGCACCGCATCGAGGGCGTACGGCCCGTCAGCCGGATTGCCGATATTGAGCGACTTGGCGATTCCGGTCGGCTTCACCGGAATGACGGTGTCGCTGCCGTTCTCGAACGCGGTGGCGATCGGGGAGCAGCCGGCCGACTGCGCGCCGTACACGCGGTAGTCCAGCGGGTCCACCAACCCGATCTGTTGCAGTTCCTTGAACGCCTTGTGCACCTTCGTCAACAACGATCCGGAGGCCATCGGCGCCACCACCTGCTGCGGCAGCCGCCAGCCCAATTGCTCGGCCACCTCGAAGCCCAGCGTCTTGGAGCCTTCGGCGTAATAGGGACGA
This sequence comes from Jatrophihabitans sp., assembly GCA_036261575.1. GTDB lineage: Bacteria > Actinomycetota > Actinomycetes > Mycobacteriales > Jatrophihabitantaceae > Jatrophihabitans_A. Next base: position 54,421 of record DATAKO010000052.1, on the reverse strand, counting down.
ACGTTGACGTTGACGAAGGCGGTCGACTCGAACTCGTCCGTCTCCGACAGCTCGCTGCAGAGCCGGTTCACATCGTCGTAGGAGCCGTCGATGGCAACAAGCGTGCCGCCGTAGACGGCCGTCTGGGTGATCTTGGCAGGCTCCAGGTCCGCCGGGATGAAGACGATGGAGTCCATGCCGATGCGGGCAGCATGCGCGGCCACGGAATTGGCGAGGTTGCCGGTGGAGGCGCAGGCGATGCGGGTGAAGCCAAGTTCACGAGCAGCGGTGATGGCCACCGACACCACCCGGTCCTTGAAGGAGTGGGTCGGGTTCGCCGAGTCGTCCTTGACCCACAGCGGTGCGGTGAAGCCGAGCCGTTCGCCGAGCCGATCAGCCCGGATCAACGGGGTCATGCCGGTGCCGGAGTCGACCCGGGTGGCCGGATTCTGCCCGGCCGGCAGCAAGCCCGCGTAGCGCCAGATGGAGTTCGGGCCCGCCTCGATCGCCGCCCTGCTGGCAGCCGCGAGGCGGTCGGCGTCGTAGCCGACCTCAAGCGGACCGAAGCACTCGAAGCAGGCATGCTGGGCACCGAGCGGGTAGGTAGCGCCGCAGTTGCGGCAGATCAGGCCGGAGGCCGGGGACTCACCGGTGGGGCGGTCTAGCGTTGCAGTCATGAAAGAGGCCTTTCTCCTCATCTTTCCTGGTCGAAGGACGCAGGACGGAGTTGGCACCAGCCTCGCGTCGTCGGTGACGACGCGGCGGTTGCCGGGGCTTCATCGGGCCGTATCCCTCTGCCCCTCTGGATGAGCGGTCTATTCACTTGTGTGGCGCCAGATGCGTGCGCGCCGGGCCTAACTGTAGTCGCTGGTCAGAACCACGACCAACGGGCCTGACGGCAGCCCGTCGAACTTAGGCTTCACCCTTTTGATAGCTGGAAACTGCTCTTGCAGCGCAGCCGCAGCCTGCTGGGCGCCCGGGGCGTTCGCGTCGTAGTAGACGCAGGTGCTCAAGATGTCTCCGGAGAACGTGCTGGTGTCCGTGACGGTCCAGCCACCGGCCTGGAAGCGGGCTGCGGCCTGGTCGGCGCTGGTGCTGCTGGTGTTGTTCAGCACGATCAGCGGCAATCGCGCGACGCCTGCAGCCGACGTGGTCGGCCCCGCTCCGGACCCGCTGCTGCTGGGGGCCGCAGACCGGCTGGGCACCGCCGGGCTGGTGACCGGGCGGCTGGTGTTCGTCGCCGGTCGCGACGCCGAGGGGTTGGTGGCGGTTGCCTCGGCGGCCGACTGGCCCTTGGGATGGTTGAGCGCCACCACGGTCAGTGCGAACAAGGCGACGCCGACGAGCAAACCGACAATGCCGAGTACGACCTCAAGCTTGCGGCGCGGCGGGGTAGAGGGGGGTGCGCTGTGGGCCACGGGGGTACAGCGTAGGGATCAAACCTCAATGCCGAGTCGGCGGGCCGAGCGCTGGCGCTGACGGCTGGCGCGCAGCCGGCGCAGGCGCTTGACCAGCATCGGGTCGGCGGCCAGAGCCTCCGGCGTGTCGATCAGCGCGTTGAGCACCTGGTAGTACCGGGTCGCGGACATGTCGAACAGCTCACGGATCGCCTGCTCCTTGGCGCCGGCGTACTTCCACCACTGCCGCTCGAACGCCAGGATCTCGCGGTCGCGCCGGCTCAGGCCATCGGCGCCGGCCAGCGGGTCGGCGGGGGTGCCTGCCTGGACCGTCTCAGCCGACGCGGCGGCGGGGGCGGATTCCATTGCGGCCTCCAGGTTTGCTGCTGGTCCAACGTAGTGCAGTGCTGTGGCTGTGCTGTGCTGTTCGGTGCGGTGCGGTGCTGTGCGGTGCGGGAATTCCACCGTTGTGATTTCCCCGCTATTCAATCATGGCAACCCCCCGGTTGTCCGGTCGCCCGGCGAGGTGGCCGTGTCCGCCCCATCCACACCGAGCAGCCGGATCCACAGAAGGCCCGGCAACCGGCTCACGCCGGGCGTCACGGGCCTTGGATACGAGCATGGACCTTCTGGAACGACGGCGACTGGAACGGCTCGCCGCCGAGCTGGTCGTCGCGGCCGGGCGGCTGCGGTCGGCCGCGGCCGAACTCGGCATCGCATCAGCACAAACGGGGTGGCAGTCGCCGGCCGCCCGGGTGTGCGCCGGATCGCTGCAGGGCCTGCTCCAGGCCGGGCTACGGTTGGCGGCCCGGCTGGAGGCAACGGCCGCCGCGCTGGGCGAGCATGCCCGCACCGCAGCCGAACGCTCTGCCGAGGCAGCGGCGCTCGCTCGGTCGGCGGAGCATCGTGTCAGCGAGCTCGCCGGGCGGCTGGGGCTGCGATGACCGGCACGGTGTCGCTGTCCGGAGGCAGCGCTGTCGCCGTGGATCCGGACCAGCTCGAACGGCTGGCAACCCACGCGGCAGCGTTGGCACACCTGATGCAGCGCGACGTGATCGGCCGGCTGCTGGCCGCTGCGCGGCCCGGGCCCGCGGCCGCCGTGGATCCGGTCGGTGCGGCCGCGGTGCTCGCCCATGCCACCGCGTCGCTCAGCCTGGCCGGCGTGGTGCTTTCCGACGGCGACGGGCTGGCCGGATCCCTGCGGCTGGCCGCGGTCGCCTACCGCGACGCCGACAGCCTCGATGCGCGCCTGCAGCCACTGCTGCGAGCGGTCGAGCATGCACCGGCGGCCGGCCTGGCCGCGGCCCGCGGCCACCTGCAAGCAGCGCTGGTGGCCGATCCGGGGCTGGCCGACGCCGGCGTCCAGCTGCTGACCGGGCTGGATCCCGGACTCGGCCCGATCCAGCGACTCGCCCCGACAGCCTCAGCGCACACCGCACGCGGCCTGGCTCGGCTGTACCCCGATCCGGGGCCGGTGGTGGCGATACGCCCCGGGGCAGCCACTCTCGACCGGCTCGGGCCACCCCGTTCGGTGGCCGACCTGCTGGACGACGTGGCGCTGTGCGAAGCCGACGACGACGCGGGCGGCGCTGTCGATGTCCGCATCCTCACCGGCCCCTCTGGCCGGCGCGTGATCGTCGATATCGCCGGCACCACCAGCTGGGACGTCAACCCGCTGGCTCAGTCCCGCCAGGCCAGCAACTTCGCCACCAACCTGCGCTGCCTGGCGAATGAACCGGGCGCGCTGAGCGCCGGGGTCAGGCAGGCGTTGCGGATGGCCGGCGTGGGCTCGGCGGATCAGATCATGCTGGTCGGGCACAGCCAGGGCGGCATGGTCGCCGGCGTACTGGCCGCCGAGTTGAACCGGGACCACGAGTTCACCGTGAGCCAGGTGGTCACCGCCGGCTCCCCCATCGGGCTGGCGCCGATCCCACCCGGCACGCAGGTGCTGTCGCTGGAAAATCGCGGCGACGTCGTGCCGGAGCTGGACGGCGCCGGCAACCCACGCCGGCTCCGCTGGCTCACCGCGCACGTGAACGAGGGTGCTGCGGGCGTGCTCGGCCGGCACTCCATCCACTCCTACCGAGCCGGCGCGGCCGACTTCGACGCCGACCAGGCCGAGGCAGCCCGGCATTGGCGGCAGCAGGCCGCCGGCTTCTTCGACGCCAGCGCGGTACAGACCACCGTTTTCCAGATCGGTCGTAACTGATCCATGCTCAACTGTTGCTCAATCAAGCTCCGTCAGCCACGATCACGAAGTGCTCGGGTTGATGCAGGACTTTCCACTGACCATCGAAGCGATCCTCCGCCATGGTGAACGCTTGTACGGCGCCAAGAGTGTCGTCACCCAGCGCGCCCAGGGGCAGGAGCGCACCACCATCGCCGGTGTGGCCGCGCGGTCCCGGCAGGTAGCCGGCGTGCTCGAACGGCTGGGCGTCAGCCAGGGTGGCCGAGTCGGCTCGTTCGGGTGGAACACCGCCAATCACACCGCGCTGTACTTCGGTGTGCCGTGCACCGGGCGGGTGCTGCACACCATGAACATCCGGCTGTTCGCCGACCAGCTCATCTACACCGTCGAGCACGCCGAGGACGAGGTGGTCTTCGCCGACCGTTCGCTGATGCCGCTGCTCAGCCAGTACCTGCCCAAGCTGCACACGGTCAAGCACGTCGTGGTCTTCGACGACGGGGCCCCGAACGAGCTGCCGGACGACTCGCGGCTGGTGAGCTGGGACGAGGTTGCCGGCGAGGAGCTGGACTTCAGCGGTGCGGTCACCGACGAGAACACCGCCGCCGCCATCTGCTACACCACCGGGACCACCGGCAACCCCAAGGGCGTGCTGTACTCGCACCGCTCCAGCTATCTGCACTCGTTGGCAACCCAGACCCCGGCCACCTTCGCCCTGGCCGAGACCGACACCGTGATGCCCGTCGTCCCGATGTTTCATGCGATGGCGTGGGGAATCCCCTACGCGGCGGTGATGGCCGGCAGCAACATTGTGATGCCCGGCCCCCAGATGACGCCGGCCGCCCTGCTGGACGCCATGGAATCGGAGCGGGTCACGCTGACCGCCGGCGTCCCGACGATCTGGATGGGCATGCTGCCCCTGCTGGACGGGCGGGACCTGTCCTCGCTGCGCCGGATCATCTGCGGCGGTTCCGCCGTGCCGAAGGCGTTGTCCGAGGGCTGGCGCGCCAAGATCGGGCTGCCGATCACTCAGGCGTGGGGCATGACCGAGCTGTCCCCGCTGGGCACGGTGTGTTCGATCCGCTCCGAATACCAGGGTGCGAGCGACGAGGAACTGGCTGAGGTCCGAGCCACCGCAGGCATCCCACCGATCGGGGTGGAATTGCGCATCGTCGATGCCGACACCCGCGAGGAGCTCCCCTGGGACAACGAGGCGGTCGGCGAACTGGAAGCCCGCGGACCGTGGATCGCCCGGCAGTACTACCGCACCGAAGAGCCGGGCGAGCAGTTCTCCCCCGATGGCTGGCTGCGCACCGGAGACGTGGCCGCGATCTCCGAGCTGGGTTACCTGCGGCTGGTCGACCGCACCAAGGACCTGATCAAGTCCGGAGGTGAGTGGATCTCCTCGGTCGACCTGGAGAATGCGATCATGGGCCACCCGGCGGTCGCCGAGGCTGCCGTGATCGCGCTGCCGCATCCGCGCTGGATGGAGCGTCCGTTCGCCTGCGTGGTGCTGAAAGAGGGTCAGTCGCTCACCAAGGCCGAGCTGATCGCGTACCTGTCCGAGCGGCTGGAGAAGTGGGGCCTGCCGGACGACATCGAGTTCATCGACGAGATCCCCAAGACGAGCGTCGGCAAGTTCTCCAAGCGCACTCTGCGGGAACGCTTCGCCGACCGCCAGCTGGGCGACCCGGCAGACCAGTTCCGCGACTGAGGCCGGCCGAGCCGGCAGATCGGTCCGCAGCGGGCTGCTGATCGGTCCGGCACAGGGGCGCACCCCTCCGTTCGGCGTTCGCCGGTACCGGAAAGCTGAAAACGCTCACACCGAGCGGTCACCGGACGATAGGTGTTCGGTGACGCTCGGCAACCGCTTTTAGCAGTCGTACACGGTCAAACCCGACCACGACACGCATTCACAGGTAACGATTTGCTTCCTGGCTGTCGTTACCCCGCTACCGGCGGTTACTGTCCGTCCGTAACAAATGATGCCTGTGTGACTTCTGAGGTTAGGAGTCGCCGGCCAGTCGAGGGCACCGGCACCTGCTGGAGCACGCGAATCGGCTGCCGCATCAACGAGAACCGGTCCCGCGCCGGTGCGACCTAGGACGAGGACAATGCTGGACGCCCGACGGCCCCGCCCCGCACGAACGATTGCCGCTCTGACGGCGGCAGCCAGGCCCGCATATCGGCGCCGCATCACGATCGTCGCGGTGCTTGCCGTCCTCATCGCGTTGCTGGTGCCCACCGCGTTCACCGCCACCAAGGCGCACGCAGACACCCACTCCCCGATCGGGTCCTTCGACTCGCTGACCGTGACGAGTGCCGGGCTGGTGCGCGTGTACGGCTGGGCGGCTGACCCAGACGTGCCGACCAGCCCGATCAAGGTGTGGTTCACCGACAACGGCGCGTACCAGCTCTCGTGGATCGCCTCACAGTCGCGGCCTGACGTCGGCGCCGCGATGCCCGCCTACGGCTCCAACCACGGCATCCTGTACGACCTGACGCTCGCGGACGGGCCGCACACGGTCTGTGTGAACGCGGCCAACGTCGGTGCCGGCGCCAATGTGCAGCTCGGCTGCCAGAGCGTCACCGTGCACAACAACCCCACCGGTACCGTGTCGACGCCGACCGTCAGCGGCAACACCGCGACCGTCACCGGTACCGCCACCGACCCGAACTCGACCGGGGCCGTGCTGCTGCGGGTCTACCGGGACGGCGCCTATGCCGGCGCCGGTTGGACCACCCCTGCCACGCACGCCTACTCGGTTGCGGTGCCGGTGGCCGAGGGCCCGCACAACCTGTGTGTCTATGCCATCAACGGCGGTCCCGGCGTCACCGTCTCGCTCGGCTGTGTCTCGGTCACGGTGCGCAACAACCCGTTCGGCGCGGTCGAGTCGGTCAGCCAGACGGCCGCCGGAGTGATCGTCACGGGCTGGGCGATCGACCTGAACACCACGGGCGCCATCGTGGTGCGGGCATACTCCGACGGCATCCACATGGCGGACATGTTCGCCTCGATCAGCCGGCCCGACATCGCCAACCTCTACCCGAGCGAAGGCGCGAACCACGGGTACAGCTTCACGCTGAACCTCACCCAGGGCACCCACACGATCTGCGTCGGGGCCAGCAACGTGTCCTACGGGGTCTCGGCCGCCATCGGCTGCAAGACCATCACCGTGCAGAACAACCCGATCGGATCGATGGATCAAGCGGTCCAGGTGCCGGGCGGGATCCTGATCAGCGGATGGGCGGTCGACTTCAACTCCGCCGCGACCGTCGCCGTGCATGTCTACGTCGACGGGGTGATCCGGGCCAACGTGCCGGCCTCCGCCGTGCGTTCCGACATCGCCGCCCGCTACCCCTCCGCCGGAGCCAACCGCGGCTACTCGCTGACGCTGCCGATCACCACCGGCAGCCACGTCGTCTGCTCCTACGCGATCAACATCGGCCCCGGCGCCACCACGCTGTTTCCGTGCAGGCGCGTCACCATAGTGAACAACCCGGTCGGCGCAATGGATTACGCGATCCAGTACCCGAGCGGCGTGCAGGTCAGCGGCTGGACGGTCGACCCCGATTCCAGCGGTCCGATCTGGATGCGGGCCTACGTCGACGGAGCTTTCGTCTCCGGCGTCGTGGCCAACCTGTCCCGTCCCGACCTGGCTGCGGCGCTTCCCTACAACGGCACGAACCACGGCTTCCGACTGACCGTGCCGATGACCCCCGGCCGGCACCTGCTCTGCCTGTACGGCCTGAACACCGGTCCGGGACTCAACGCCCGGCTGCGGCCGTGCGTCGCGGTGACCCGGCTGGCCAACCCGGTTGGCGCGAGCGCGGGCATCGCCCGGGTCGGCTACACCAACACGATCAGCGTGGCCGGCTGGGCGGTCGACCCGGACACGCTCGGCGCTGTCGCCGTGCACGTGACGGTGGACGGCGTCGACAAGGGCACCGTGACCGCCAATTCGCCGAACACCAGCTCGCTGCCGACCTTCCCGCTCTACGGCGCCGGGCACGGCTACTCGGGATCGATCACCTCCGATTCGGGCGAGCACACGATCTGCGTGGTGCTCAAGAACGTCGGCGCCGGGGTGGACGTCAGGCTCGCCTGCACGCTGATCGTCGCCAGCGGCGACGGCGTCCCGGCACCGTCGACAAACATGTCGGCCTGGGCGGGCAGCACCCAGGTGACCTTGAGCTGGACCGCGCCACGCTCGGTCAACGCACCGCTGACCGGATACCTACTCACCCGCAACCCCGGCAACCACACCGTTCCGGTGAACCCCGGCGTGACGTCGGTGATCTCCTACGGCCTGACCAATGGCGTGCGCTACACCTTCACCCTGCGCGCGGCGAACTCCTTCGGCTTCGGCTCGGCCAGCACCATCAGTGCGGTGCCCACCAACATCCCGCCGCAGGTGACCCCTGCCCCGGTCTCCACCAGCCACTACGTCCGCAACCTGACCGGCAACCTGAGCACCGACGCGGCCATGATGCGCGCCACCGGTGCCGCCGACGCGGCCCACAACCCGTCCGGTCACACCTACCTGATCCTGCTGCAGATCGGCGGCCAGGACGAGGTCGATCACGGCGCGGTGCTCTCGGCGACCGCCAAGTTCGTCACCTACCAGGCGGTGGTGAGCGCGATGAACGCCTATCTGGACGGCTATGCCACCCGCCAGCAGCCCTATGCCCCGCTCACCCTGGCGATCGGCACCAACAACGATATGGATGTCAGCGCGGCCGCGGGCATCTCGTGGGCTCGCAACGTGGTCAATCCGGTTGCCGCCTACGCCGCTGCCCGCCACCCCGGCACCGTGATCGCCGGCGCGGACGACATGGAACCCGGCTTCACCGCCTCGGTGCAGGCCAGCCGCTCGTGGCTGGGTGGTTACCTGTCGGCGACCGGCGCCCGATTCGTCTTCAACGGCTCCGCCGACGGCTGCTCCACCGGCGTGGCGGGCTCGGGCTGCAACAACGGCTGGTCGATGGCCGACCTGCAGTGGCTGGCCGGCGGCGCCGCACCGACCCGCATCGTCAGCCTGCCGCAGATCTACAACTACGCGATGCCGCAGCAGTGGAAGTACATCTCGCTGACCGGCACCAACCTCGGCCGGGCCCGGATCAACTTCGGCGGCCCGCTGACCGAGTACACCGCCTGCGTGCAGGCCGGCAACAGCTGCGGCAGTCTCAGCAACACGGTGGCATGGAGCCAGCTGTGGTCGGCCATCCAGTCGACGCCGGCGACCCGCCAGTCCCAGCTACCCAACGGCACCGACCTGCGGATCAACTAGGGTCTGCTGACGTGAACCCCCGCAGCACCTCCCGCACTGCGGCCTACGGCGCGCACCATCGGCCCGTCCGCAGCGCAATCCGGGTCACCGTTCCCGCGCTGCTGGCGATGCTGGCGCTCGCCGGCTGCACGCAGAAGTCGTCCACCGGTTCGAGCGCGCAGTCGGTTCCGGCTACTGCCGCCAGCACCAGTGCGGCACCGTCCAGCACTGCCCCGAGCACCGTATCGACGCCGGCCAGCACGACCGCCAGCAGCAAGCCGGTGACGAGCCGGCCGGCCAGCACACCGCCGGCCACCCCGGCGCCCACCATCGAGAAGGGTGGCTGCCCCACCTCGTCGCTGACGGTGCGCGCCATCCGCGGATCCGGTGCGGCCGGTCACCAGTTCGCCTTCATCCAGTTCACCAACAACAGCACCAGCTCGTGCTCGCTGACCGGTTACCCAGGCATCCAGTTGCTGTCCCACGGCCAGCCACTAGGCGTCCCCGCGACCCGCTCGGGCAAGCCCATCGCCACGGTCACACTGGCGCCCGGCACGAGTGCTTCGGCCGGCATCACGGTGGACTCCGCGTGCAACGCGCCGATCTCCGACTCCGTCCAGGTCATCCCGCCGAACCGCACCGACAAGCTGGTGCTGCCGCTGGCCCTGCGCGGGTGTGCCGCCCAGGTGGATCCGGTCGCTGCCAGTTGAGCTGGTCCGGTCGCCGGCGCCGCCGCAGTGACCTGAGGCACCCGCCTGGCGACGTGACCTGAATCGGTCAAGTGCAAAGATGGATGCATGACGTACCTGGCCGCTGACAATCGATACGACACCATGCCCTACCGCCGGGTCGGCCGCAGCGGCGTCATGCTGCCGCTGGTCTCGTTGGGGCTGTGGCACAACTTCGGAGACGACCGCCCGCTGGAGACCCAGCGAGCCATCCTGCGCCGCGCCTTCGACCTGGGCATCACCCATTTCGACCTGGCCAACAACTACGGCCCGCCCTACGGATCGGCCGAGCTCAATTTCGGCAAGATCCTGCACCAGGACTTCCGGCCGTATCGCGACGAGCTGTTCATCTCCTCCAAGGCGGGCTGGGACATGTGGCCCGGGCCGTACGGCGACCACGGGTCCCGCAAATACCTGCTCGCCAGCCTGGATCAGTCGCTCAAGCGGATGGGGCTGGACTACGTCGACGTCTTCTACCACCACCGCTTCGACCCGGAGACGCCGCTGGAAGAAACAATGGGCGCGCTCGACCAGGCGGTGCGTTCGGGCAAGGCCCTCTACGCCGGCATCTCCTCCTACTCCGCCGAACGCACCGCCGAGGCGGCCCGCATCCTGCGCGAGCTGGGTACCCCGCTGTTCATCCACCAGCCGTCCTACTCGCTGCTCAACCGCTGGGTCGAGGGTGGCCTGCTCGACACCACCGCCGAGGTCGGCGCCGGGGTCATCGCGTTCTCTCCCCTCGCGCAGGGAATGCTGACCGACCGCTACCTCGACGGCATCCCGGCGGACTCGCGGATGGCCCGGGACAGCTCGCTGTCACCGGACCTGTTGACCGAGCAGAACCTCGCCCACATCCGCGCGCTGAACGAGATTGCCCAGCGCCGGGGCCAGAGCCTGGCGCAGCTGGCCCTGGCCTGGGTAGCCCGGGACGAGCGCGTCTCCTCGGTGTTGATCGGAGCCTCCTCGGTGCGGCAACTCGAGCAGAACGTGGCGATGCTGAACAACCGCACGTTCACCGAGGATGAGCTGACCGAGATCGACAAGTACGCCGTCGAGGGTGGTATCGACCTGTGGCGCGAGGCAGCGACCAGCTGAGACCGAGCTCGCCGGCGGCCGGCCGGCACCGGTGGCTCGTGATCGCTGCCATCGTGCTGACCGGCCTCACCATGCGGATCGCGGTCACCAGCGTCGGCTCGGTGTTGGACGACCTGCAGCTCGGCCTGCACGCCTCCAGCGGCATAGCCGGGATCATCACCACACTTCCGGTGATCGCCTTTGCCGGCATGGGCTTCGCCGGACCCGCGTTGGCGCACCGGTTCGGCGAGCACCAGCTGGTGGCACTGGCACTGCTGCTGGCCACGCTCGGGCTCGCCGCCCGGGCCGCGGCTGGATCGGTCTGGCTGTTCGGACTGCTGTCCCTGCTGGCACTGGCCGGTGGCGCGATCGCGAACGTGCTGATGCCGACGCTAGTCAAGCGCCACTTCCCTGATCGGATCGGCCCGATGACGGCCGCCTACACGACCAGCCTCGCCATCGGCTCCACCGCGGCGGCAGGCCTGTCGGTGCCGGTCGCACACGCCCTGGGCAGCTGGCGCTGGGGCGTCGGCGTCTGGGCTGTGCTCACCGCGGTGGCGATCCTGCCCTGGCTGCCCACCCTGCGCGGGGACCGGCCGGCCGCCGCCGGCACCGTCCACCGGCTGCCGATCGCTCGGCTGGCACGGACGAAACTCGGCTGGGCGATGGTCCTGATGTTCGGCACCCAGTCGATGCAGGCCTACATCGCTTTCGGCTGGTTCGCCAAGTTCTTCCGTGATCATCACGTGCGCGCGACGGAAGCCGGGCTGCTGGTGGCGTTCTATGCCAGCCTCGCGATTCCCATCTCCGCATTCATCCCGAACCTGGCGGCCCGCTTCCCCCGTGGTCTGGTGCTGGTGCTGGCCGTCACGAACGCCGCCTGCTACCTCGGCATGCTGCTCGCACCGGCCGGCGGCGCCTGGGGGTGGATGCTGCTCGGCGGCATCGGCAGTGGTTTCTTCCCCCTCTCGCTGACGTTGATCGGGTTGCGTTCTCGCCAGATTCCGGTGACCGCCGCGCTGTCTGCGTTCACCCAGGGCCTGGGTTACATCATCGCGGGCTCCGGGCCGCTGCTGGTCGGGCTGCTGCTCGACGTCACCGGCGATGACTGGACCGGCCCGGTCCTCCTGCTGCTGGCCGCCAACGCGGTGACGTCAGCGTTCGCCTGGTATCTGACCCGTAACCGCTTCGTCGACGACGAGCTGGCAGTCACCGACCTCCACCTGCTCAGCTCCCGGGCCTGACGGTGGCGGCAAAGGCCAGCGCGGGCATCCTGCTCTACCGCCGCACGCCCGAGCTGCAGGTGCTGCTCGGCCGGCTGGGTGGCCCGTTCTGGGCAGCCAAGCGCGACCGGAACTGGTCGATTCCCAAAGGCGAACTCGAGCCGGACGAATCAGCCGAGCACGCTGCGCGCCGCGAGTTCCTGGAAGAGCTTGGGCTGCCGGTGCCGGCCGGTAACCTGCTGGACCTGGGTTCGGTCAAGCAGAGCGGCGGCAAGACAGTGCGCGCATTCGCGCTCGAGGCCGAACTGGAGCCGGCAGCGGCCGTGCTGGGCACCTTCGAACTGGAGTGGCCGCCGAGGTCCGGCCGGCGTCAGCAGTTTGCTGAACTTGCAGAAGTCGCATGGCTACCGGTGGACCTGGCGCGCCGGCGTCTGATCACCGCTCAGCAGCAGTTGCTGGATCGGCTGATCGAAGCCATAGCGGCCGGAAGCTGATCGGGGTGCGCGGGCCGGGCGCCCGGCAGGTCAGCATCGCTGCGGTACCCGCCACCCGCTGCACCCCGACGAGGTACCGGGAGCCCGCGGCAGCGACCTCCACCTGAAAGGCACCGTCAGCACCGGGCTGCAGCCCGACCGGCCGCACCGCACCGATGTCGGTCAGGCCCAGCTCGCGCTGGGCGTGCACCACGCCTGCTTGCGCCGCCGGCGCCAGCCCGATCTGACCGCGCAACCGCTCGGGCAGCACGCGTCCGGCCTCGGTGGCTGTGGCCAGCTCAGCCGCGTCGGTGATCTGGCCGTACTGCTGGCCGGTGGGCAGCACCAACACGTTGGCGGCGAACCGGTCGCCTCCGACATGGCTGCACTCCCAGGCCCGCCCGGCCGAGAACCGATCCAGCGCCGCGGCGACCGGACGGCCTTCGATCGCGCAGCACATGTCGTGCGTGCCGTGCGCGCAGATGGCGTAGACCGGGCGCTGATCGGTGGCCGGCTCCACTGCGTCCACGTCCAGCCGTAGCAGCTCGTCGTCGGCATCGAAGCTGCCCCGGAACAGCCGCTGCCGACCCGAACGGCAGTCGGCGAAGATCCACTGCCGCCGCACGGGCTCGGGATGCCGTCCCGGTCGCCGGATTGCCAGCACCCGGATATTGCGCCGGCCGAGCCGCTCGATCAGCTGCGCCGCCACCGCCCGGTCGAAGCGCGAGGCCGCCAACCCGTCCCTGCCCCAGCCGCCCGGCTGCTCGACGAGCAGGATCCGATCGGCCGGAAAGGCGGTGCCGAGCATGGCGTCACCACGCACCAGAGCGGCCGACGCGCACCGGTCCTTGCGATCAAGCACCGGGCACCAGAACGGCCGCGGTGAGCAGCCGGCGACTCAGCTCCAGCGAGTCCTGCTCGCTCAGCCCGGGTAGCCGCCCGGCAGGCAGCACAGCACCTGTCTGCAGCTGCTTGAGCGCCGGTTCTGCCTGCGCGGACAGGGAGATCCGAGCGTCCAGCGCTCGCAGCACGAGGCCGGCGGCCTGCTCGGCTACACCGGCGGTGTTGTCCTGCTCGACCCGCGGACGCAGGCCCGGCCGGATCCGGACCGGGGTGTCGACTGCCAAGCCGGCCAGCACGTCCAGCTGGGCCATCGGCTCGATCGGGGCGGGGCGAGTCTGGTCGGCCAGCTGATCGGCCAGCCGGGCCAGCACCGCCGGCAAGCGGTGCTGCTGCAGGAACCCGGTCAGCGAGGCGACCGTCTCGGCCAGCGGACCGGACAGCGCCGACTCGGTGGCCAGATCCAGTCCGACCGGCAACGACGTGCGCAGTTCCGGCTCTTCAGCGGCTTCAGCCAGCAGCTGCCGGAGCAGGGCGTAGCGCGTCACCGGATGCACGCCCACAGTCAGGTGCAGCGACGTTTCACCTTGCGCGACGGCGGAATGGATGAAGCCGCGGGGAAGGTAGAGCGCGTCACCGGGGCGCAGCACGGTGTCGATCAGGGGCGCGCCGGCGGCCCGCGCCGCCACCTCGTCGCGGTACTTTTCCCAGTCCTGACCGGGTAATGGCGACTGACGCACCGGCTCATGGATCACCCAGCGCTTGCTGCCAACCGCCTGCAACACGAAGACGTCGTGGGTGTCGTAGTGCGGCGCAAAGCCCTGGTTCTGCGCCGGAGTGAGGTAGGAGTTGATCTGCACCGGGTGCCCGAGTTCGGCCGCCAGGGCGGAGCCGAACTGCACCAGCGGCGGCCAGCTGCGGTGCAGCGCCTGCAGCACCAAGGTGGCTCCGTCGGCGACCAGGCCGAGCACCTTGTCATCGGCGACCTGGTCGGCAATGCCGGCACCCAGACCACCGGAGCGGGTGAACGCACTCGGCGGGATCACCTTGCCCTGCTTGGCCATCCGGATGAACGGAGTACGCAGCGCCCGCCGGGACAGCAACTCGTCCACCGCCGCCATGTCGAGCAGGTCGGTGAAGTCCGCGCCCGACTCGGCTGCCGGGGTGAGCAGCGCCCGGCGGGACCAGTAGTCGGCGGCGAAGACGTCCGCGGGTACGCCGACACACCGGGCCAGTGTGGACCCGGTGTGAGCTGCGCGGGCGGGGCCGAACTGCTCGGCCCCGCCCGCGTGGTCAGTGCTGATCAGGCGCTTCCGTCCGCGCCACCGTCATGCTGGCCCGGCACCGCGTCGGCAGCACCATCGGCGCCGCCGTCGGCCGGACCCTCGGCGCCACCATCAGCGCCGCCGTCGGCACCACCGTCATGCACGCCGGCCGTGCCGTTCGCGCCGCCGTCAGCGGTGCCCTCGGCGCCGCCGTCGGCACCCCCGTCGTGCTGACCCGGTACCGCGTCGGCGCCGCCGTCGGCAGGTCCCTCGTTCTCAGTCATACCGTGCTCCTCACAGGTTTGATCGGCAGGGCCGGGAACCGGCCGGGCCACTCGAGCCAGGCCCGTGGTTGGACCTGCTTTCAAACTAGCGAGCAACCGGCGACCGCGACAGTCCGGGGCCCGGCCCCTCAGCTGCGATCTGGACCGGTGCGCCGGCGGCCCGATCGCGCAGGTGACGCACTGCCAAGTACCCGAGCAGCGCGGCGATACCGCACGCGACGGCGCCGAGTGCCAGGCCGGCCCGACCGCCCAGACTCTCGCTCACGGCGCCGGCGATCGGACCGCCGATCGGAGTGGAGCCGAGGAATGCCACTGCCCACAGCGCCATCACCCGGCCGCGCATCTGCGGACTTGCTTCCAGCTGCAAGGTGCTGTTGCCCTTGGACAGGAACCCGACACTGGCCGCACCGACCGCGAACATCGCGAGGAGTTCCAGCCAGAAGGTCGGCGCCAGGGCCGCGGCAGCCAGCACCACGGTGAAGACAGCAGCCGAGTTGACCAGGGCCCGCACCCCGGTCTTGCCCCGCGCCGCGACGAACAGGCCACCGGCCACGGCGCCGATCCCCATCGCCGAGGTCAGAAAGCCATAGGTGGAGGCCTGGCCGGCGAAGGTGTGCTTGGCCAGCACCGGCAACGTCACCTGGAACTCATAAGCCAGGCAGCCGACCAGCGCCATCATCAGCAACGGCACGGCGATCCGCGGAGTGCGCCGGACGTAGGCCAGGCCCTCGCGCAGCTGGCCCTTGGCACGTACCGCGGGTTCCGACCGTTGCAGCAGCGAGGTGTCCAGGGTGGCCAGCGAGCTGACCACCGCCACGAAGCTGAGCGCATTCAGCAGGAAACAGATGCCGATACCACCGGTGGTGATGATGATGCCGGCGACCGCCGGACCGATGGCGCGGGCCACGTTGACCAGCACCGAGTTCAGGCTGACCGCATTGCGCAGGTGCTGCGCACCGACCAGCTCCAGCACGAACGACTGCCGGGCGGGGTTCTCGAAACAGTTGTTGAGTCCCAGCAGGAAGGCGAGCAGGTAGACGTGCCACAGCTGCACGACATGGGTGATGGTGAGCAAGCCGAGAATCAGGGCCAGCACGCCCATCATGCTCTGCAGGCCCATCATCAGCTTGCGCTTGTCCATCCGGTCCGCGACCACGCCGCCGTACGGCCCGAGCAGCAGCACCGGCAGCGTCTGCAGCGCCACCACCACACCCAGATCGGTGGCCGACCCGGTGAGCTGCAGCACCAACCAGGACTGTGCGACGGTCTGCATCCAGGTGCCGACCAGCGAGATCGCCTGGCCGCGGAAGTACTTGCGATAATTGGGGTTTGCCAGCGAGGCGAAGGTCTGGCGCCCCAGCGCCCGGATCGGGGTCACGAAAGAACCTTCCTGGTGCTGACGAGCATGTGCTCGGCGAGTTCCTCGAGGGCGGGCAGTGCCTGCAACAACTGCTCGGACCGGCCCGGGCTCAAGCCCGCCAGCTGCGCGCTGATCAGATCGCTGCGCCGCTTGCGCAACTTCAGGTGCAGGCTGCGGCCGGCGGGGGTCGGCGCCACCTGCACGGCACGGCGGTCATCGACATCCGGGGTACGGACAATGAGCCCGGCGGCCTCCAGCTTGCCGACCACCCGCGACAGCATGGTCGGGTTGAGCGACTCCTGTTCGGCCAGCTCTCCCATGCCAGCCGACTTGAGCCGCACGATGGTGCCGAGCACGGACAGCTGGCTGCGGGTGTAGCCGACGTCGGCCGAGGTGCGCTCGATGGAACGGCTGATCCGGGCGAAAGCGATCCGCAGCCGAGCCGCGTCGTCCTCGGTGAAGCCGGCCATCCGCTCTCCTTTAGTTGCCTATCGGCAAGCATATATCTGGCGACGGGATGTCCGCCACCCAGCCGGATTCCGGCAGCCGGCCGGTTCCTCCTCAGCTGCGGCCGCGATGCTCGGCCAGCACCGCGGCCATCGAGTCGACACTGTTCACCAACCGGTCGGTGGCCTCCACCACCGCCGCGGCGACGTCCGGAGCCAGCTGCGCAAGCGGCAGTGCGCCGGTCAGCTCGGCATGCCGGGAGCGCAGCTGCAGGTCCTTGATCTGCCGCCAGCCGAAGCCGATCGCCTGCTGGGTAGCGGTGAGCGAGGCGGACACCGCATCGATGAGAAACCGGAACTCGGGCACCTTCGCGTAGACCTCGCGAGCGTGGCCGGTTGCGTCTAGGGCGGTCAGCGCATGCACCATCCGGTGGCTGTGGGCCAGCACCGAGGCAGCCAGCTCGACGCGGCCCTGCGAGCTCACCGGTTCGGCCCGGGCGCGGTCCAGTGAGGCCTCGGCGGCCGAGCGAGCAAGCCGCGACTGCCGCCGAGCTGTCGCCCGCGCGCCCTGCGTGGTGTCGGGGTCGACCATCGACTGCAGGTAGCGCTGGTAGGCGGCGATCAGCTCGACCATCCGGTCGGGCAGCTGCGCCCGCTCCCAACTCGGCCAGAGCAGCGCTGCCACCAGGGCAATGGCACCGCCGACAGCGGTGTCGACCAGCCTGATCACCACGGTGGTGTGGGCCGGTACGCCTGACAACGCCAGCAACACCACGACGAGCCCGCCGAGGAACATCGAGGACAGCGCCATGTTGGTCGGACCGGCCATCCGCATGCCGAAGAAGGACAGGCCGAGCAGCGCGATCATGCCCGGCGTCCAGTCGTGCAGCAGGTAATGCAGCAGCAGACTGGCCGCCAGCAGGCCGATCAGGGTGCCGGCCACCCGGGCGAGCGACCGCTGGAAGGTCTGGGCGAAGTCCGGCCGCAGCACGACCAGGATGGTCAGTGCCACCCAGTACCCGCGCTGCACGCCGACGGAGCGGATGAAGATGTCGGTGACCGGTACCAGCACCGCCAGCCGGAGCGAGTGCCGCGCCGCCGGCGAGTTCGGGCTGAGGTTGGCTCGCAGCACCGCCAGCGGGTCGCGCAGCCGCATGCTCCCGCTCGGCCGGCCGGCATCCTCGTTGGTCCGGCCCTCGCCCGCACCGGTGCGCGCGGTCTCCACCATGGCCCGCAGCTGCCCCGCAAGGCTGCGCACCCTGCTCGCGGCCGCGCGGCCGGTGAGCGAGTCACCTACCAGGGCGTCCGACCGACCGGCCGGTACCAGCAACCGCTGCAGATCCGCGGCCGGGCGGCCCGATTCCAGGGTCGCCGCAATGGCGTGCAGCACGGTGGCCGCGTGCGCGAGCTCGAAGCGCACAGCCCGGGCGGCGGCCGGCTGATCGGCATCCAGACGGTCGGCATAGCCGGTCAGCACCAGGATGTCCTGCCTGGCCCGGATGGCCTCGTCGAGCAGCACCCGGTACGCCTCGACGCTGGGGCCGTGATCGTGGCCGACGCCCCGCAGCACCGCGGAGGCATCATCGATGGCAGGAGTCACGGGCGGCCTGCTGGCCGCTCCGATCGGGTCCGCAGCCAGCGCTGCAAGCTGGCGGTACAGCGCGGACAGGGCAAACCGCTCCGGCCGATGCCGGCCGAGTGGCCACGCTGCAATCGCGAGCGCGGTCTGCAGCACACCGCCGGCGAGCACCAGCAATCCGGTCTGGGCTGCCTGCCACGGGGGCTGCGGCAGGTGTCCGAGCACCAACGCGCACGCGGTGGCCGCGATCCCGGCCTGCGCCGCACTCGGGCCCGCGGTCAGCAGCAGGCCGGCCAGGAAGCCCAGCGCCGCGAGCAGCAGCGCCGAGGGCAGCACACTGTGCCCGAGCGCGGCCGCCAGGCCGGCGGTGACCCCGGCCAGCGTCGCCACCGCGAGCATGCGCAGGCAGCGCAGCCGGTAGGGACCCGGCCGGTCGGCGAAAGCGGTCTGCAGCGCGCCGATGGCGATCGCGACGCCGACCGAGGGGCGCCCGGCGGCAGCTGCCACCGACAGCGGCAACACCAGCCCGATCGCGTTGCGCAGCGAGACGAGCGGGTTTGACTGGCTGAGGTCGATCCGGGCCGCATCGCTGACCAGCCGGCGCAGCGAGCTGGCGACCAGCCTGGAGGTCGGTGCCGGCGCGCTCACACGGCAACGGTAACCATCCGGCAGGCCGCCGGGGTATCAGCGCGCCAGTTCTCCGGCGCGGCTGGTGATCTGCACAAGCAGCGCCGCGGGCCAGCACTCGTCCGGCCGGCGGCTCGGCGCCAGCTCCCAGACCGCGGTCTGCACGTGCTGGAACGCCTCCTGCAACGACAGGCCGGGTCCGTAGAGGCTGCGCACCGACACCGCCATCTCATACATCAGCTGCTCGGTGTTCTGGCCGGAACCACCGGCCGAGCCACCGGCCAGCAGCCACAGTTCCTCGTCGCTGAGCTTGTTGCAGGTCACCTCGTGTTGCAGGCGGCTGATCCGGTCGTAGCGGGGCAGTTCCTGCATGGTGCGATCGCAACAGGGCGTGAACGAGTAGCCGCCGACGGGTGCCGCATGCACCGTCTCGCGCATTCGCATCACGCCTCCCAGGATGATCTTCGTCGATATGTATAGACGAGTTTTCCCTGTGAAGCAAAGGTCAAAACCGATAACTTTACGCGACCAGAACGGCACGCAGCGTCGTCGCCCCGCCTGGGGGCCGTGTGATCCGGCCGACTCGGATTGGCCTGAGCGGAGCAGCTACCGGCAGACTCGTGCCACGTGCTCGACCGGACCTCGGCGGGCAACGAGCAAGGGGAACGAACTGATGTCAGGCATCGTGCTGCGCGAGATGCTGCACTCCAAGATCCATCGCGCAACTGTCACCCAGGCCGATCTGCACTACGTCGGCTCCATCACCATCGATAGCGACCTGCTGCAGGCGGCGGACCTCTTGCCCGGGCAGAAGGTCGACGTGGTCGACCTCAACAACGGCAACCGGCTCTCGACCTACGTCATCTCCGGCCCGGCAGGCTCCGGCGTGATCGGCATCAACGGTGCGGCGGCCAGGCTCGTGGCACCCGGCGATCTGGTCATCATCATCGCCTACGCCCAGCTCGATCAGCAGGCGCTGCTCGTCCACGAACCTCGCGTGGTGTTCGTGGACGAGCGCAACCGGCCGCTGACCACCGGGACCGACCCTGCCGATCCCGGCATCGCAACCACGCTGGTGCGCGGTGACCTGCTGACCTGAGCGGTACCGCTAGACCGGGGTGACGTAGGCGCCGCTGATGCCGCCGTCGACCAGGAAGGTGGATGCGGTGATGAACGAGGAGTCGTCGCTGGCCAGGAACGCCACCGCCGCGGCGATCTCGCTGGCCTCGCCGAAGCGCCCCATCGGGATGTGCACCATCCGGCGAGCCGCCCGCTCCGGGTCTTTGGCGAAAAGCTCCTGCAGCAGCGGTGTGTTGATCGGTCCGGGGCACAGCGCGTTCACCCGGATGCCCTCGCGGGCGAACTGCACGCCGAGCTCACGGCTCATCGCCAGCACCCCGCCCTTGCTGGCGGTGTAGGAGATCTGCGACGTCGCCGAGCCGAGCACGGCCACGAAGGAGGCGGTGTTGATGATCGAACCGCCGCCGTTGCCGCGCATGTGCTCGATCGCGTACTTGCAGCACAGGTACACCGACGTCAGGTTGACTCGCTGCACCTTGTCCCAGGCGTCCAGTTCGGTGACCAGGATCGAGTCGTCCTCCGGCGGGGAGATACCCGCGTTGTTGAAAGCGACATGAACCCCGCCGTAGTTGTGCACGGCGGTCTGGAACAGGCCCTTCACCTGCTCCTCGTCAGTCACGTCCACCTCGACGAACAGGCCGTCCACCTCCTTGGCAGCCGCCGAGCCGGCGCTCGCATCGAGGTCGGCACACACGACCTTCGCTCCTTCGGCGGCGAACCGGCGTGCGGTCGCCAGACCGATGCCACTGCCAGCCCCGGTGATGACCGCGACCTTGCCGTCCAGGCGCTGAGACATGACTCTCCTCAATCTTTCGTCGAGATGAAGACGTTCTTGGTTTCGGTGAACGCGTAAGGAGCGTCCGGGCCGAGCTCGCGGCCGAGGCCGGAAGACTTGAATCCGCCGAACGGGGTCCAGTACCGCACCGACGAATGGGAGTTCACCGACAGGTTGCCGGATTCGATACCGCGCGAGACCCGCAATGCCTTGCCGACATCGCGGGTCCAGATGGAACCGGACAGACCGAAGTCACTGTCGTTGGCGATCCGGATCGCGTCCGCCTCGTCCTCGAACGGGACGACAGCGACCACCGGGCCGAAGATCTCCTCGTGCAGCACCGGATCGCGCGGATCGGTCGGCGTCAGCACGGTCGGCGGAAACCAGTAGCCGGGGCCGGACGGCGCCGCGCCACGGAAGGCGACGATGGACTCGTCCCGCAGGTAGCCACGCACCCGCTCCCGGTGTCCGGCACTGATCAGCGGGCCCATTTCTGCCTTGTCGTCCGAGGGATCAGTGACCACCACACCCCGCACCGCAGTCTCGAACAGGCCCATGAACCTGTCGTAGGCACTGCGCTCGACGAGGATGCGCGAGCGGGCGCAGCAATCCTGGCCGGCGTTGTCGAACACCGCGTAGGGTGCCGTGGCCGCTGCCTGCTCCAGGTCGGAGTCGGCGAAGATCACGTTGGCGCTCTTGCCGCCCAGTTCCAGGGTCACCGGCTTGAGCCTGGCCGAACAGCCGGCCATGATCTGGCGCCCGACCTCGGTGGAACCGGTGAACACCACCTTCGCGACATCGGGGTGCTCGACGAAGCGCTGCCCGACCACGCTTCCCTTGCCCGGGATGACCTGGAAGACACCCTGCGGCAGGCCCGCCTCCAGCGCGAGTTCGGCGAGCCGGAGGGCGGTCATCGGAGTCAGCTCGGCCGGCTTGAGCACGACGGTGTTGCCAGCGGCCAGCGCGGGCGCGAAGCCCCAGGAGGCGATCGGCATCGGGAAGTTCCACGGCACGATCACCCCGACCACGCCGAGTGGCTCGTGAAAGGTCACGTTGATGCCGTCGGCAACTGGAATCTGCTGGCCGAGCAATCGCTCGGGCGCTGCCGAGTAATAGGCGATCACGTCACGGGCGTTGCCGGCCTCCCAGCGAGCGTTGCCGATAGTGTGGCCGGAATTGGTCACTTCCAGCTGGGCCAGGTTGTCCAGGTCGGCGTCCACCAGCTCCGCGAAGCGCCGCAGCAGCCGGGCCCGGTCGCCCGGCGCGACCGTCCGCCAGCGCTGGAATGCCTTGCGGGAACGAGCAATTGCCTGATCGGTGGCATCGGCGTCGGCCAGCTCGATCGAGGTCACCACCGTCTCGGTGGCAGGGTTGATCACGTCAAACATGGTCATGCTCGGCTCACATCCGTTCGAAACCGCGAATGAGTTCCCAGTCGGTGACGGCGGCATCGTAGGCCGCCAGCTCCACCCGGGCCGCATTCACGTAGTGGTCGACCACCTCATCACCCAGCGCTGCGCGGGCCAGGGTGCTCGCCTGCAACAGGTCGGCGGCCTGGCGCAGTGTGGTCGGCACCCGCGGCGCGTCGCTGCCGTAGGCGTTGCCTTCGAAGGCCGGCTCCAGCGCCAATCCCTCATCGATACCGTGCAATCCCGCGGCGATCATGGCGGCCACCGCCAGGTAGGGGTTGACATCCCCACCCGGCAGGCGGTTCTCGAACCGCAGCGAGGAACCGTGCCCGACGGTGCGCAACGCGCAGGTTCGGTTGTCGAAACCCCATGCCACCGCGGTCGGTGCGAACGAACCCGGCTGGTAGCGCTTGTAGGAATTGATGTTGGGCGCGAAGAAGTAGCTGAACTCGCGAAGCGCTGCCAGCTGGCCGGCAAGGAAGGACTCGAACACCGGCGAGACACCACCCGGACGATCGCCGGCGAAGACCGGCTCGCCGTCCTCGGTCCGCAGCGACAGGTGGATATGGCAGGAGTTGCCTTCCCGCTCGTTGTACTTTGCGATGAAGGTCAAAGCCGATCCGTGCTGCGCCGCGATCTCCTTCGCGCCGGTCTTGTACAGCACGTGGTTGTCGCACGTGGTGAGTGCATCGGCGTACTTGAAGGCGATCTCGTGCTGCCCCAGATTGCACTCGCCCTTGGCCGACTCGACCTGCAAGCCAGCATCCCGCATGCCCAACCGGATGGCGCGCAGGAGCGGTTCCACCCGGCTGGTACCCAGGATCGAGTAATCGACGTTGTACTGGTTGGATGCGGTCAGGCCCTGGTAGCGCCGGTCCCAGGCCTGGGCATAGGTCTCGTCGAACAGGATGAACTCGAGCTCGGTGCCCACCAGCGCCGTCCAACCTCGTTCGGCCAGCCGGGCAAGCTGCTTCTGCAGGATCTGCCGTGGCGATTCCAGCACCGGGGCACCGTCCAGCCACCGAACGTCGGCATGCAGGAAAGCGGTGCCGGGCTGCCAGCTGATCCGGCGCAGGGTGTCCAGATCGGGCGCCATCACGAAGTCGCCGTAGCCCCGCTCCCAGGAGGAGATGGCATAGCCGTCCACCGTGTTCATCTCGATGTCGACAGCGAGCAGGTAGTTGCAGCCCTCGGTGCCATGCGCCAGCGTGTCCTGCAGGAAATACTCGGCATCCAGCCGCTTGCCCTGTAATCGCCCCTGAATATCGGTAATGGCCAGCACGACGGTGTCGATGGTCCCGTCTGCAACGGCCTGGCGAAGCTGGTCGACACTCAGCGAAGCGGGCATGCCGTCACCAATCCTCAGGCGGTTAAGGTGCGATCACCATACCTTCCGTCGCGCGGGCTGTCAGCAGCTGATTTCGCGGCGGAGGCAGCTCAGCTCAGGAAGCCGCGCAGCAGCGCCGCGGTGCCGTCGACGTGGTCCTCCATCTCGGAGCGGGCCCGACCGACCTGACCACCCAGGATGGCGTCAACGATGCTCGCGTGCTGGACGTCGGAGTGCGCGATGTTCGCAGGGATGACGGGGATGGCCCGAAGCAACTCATCCAGGCGCATCTGCGCCTCGGCCACCACCGCGGTCACCGACGGGCTGCCGCCGGTCGCCGCGATCGCCAGATGCAGCCGGGAATCAGCCAACCGCCGGTTCGCCGCGGTGGCGTCGGTGGCCTCGTCCAGGTACCGCAGCAGGCTGGCACGGTCACCGGCGGACAGCGTCCGGCTGGCAGCCAGTGCCGCAGCCCCTGGTTCCACCACCCGGCGCAGGTCGAGCGCGTCGTCCAGGCTGTAGGTGATCGATTCGCCGATCTGGCTGACCGAGCGGGCTCGCTTCTCCGTGGGCGTGACGACGAAGGTGCCACCACCCCGACCGCGCCGGGACTCGACCAGGCCCGCGTCGCGCAGCGCCTTGATCGCCTCGCGCAGGGTCACCCGGCTGACACCGAACGTTTCGGCAAGCTCGCGTTCGGGTGGCAACCGATCACCCACCACCAGTACGCCCAGCCGGATGCCCTGCGCCAGCCGCTCCACGGTCACCTCGAAGGCGTTGCGCACCGGTACCGGCGAGAACACCGAGCGGGCCCAGAGCCTCTCCACACTGGAGTCGGACGCGGCAAGATCGGTCGCCGGGGGGTTCACGCCGGCCAGCCTACGACCTCAGGCGCGGCAGGCATCGATGAAATCTCCGAACAAATGCGCTGAATCCGTCACCTCGGGATGCCACTGCACCCCGATCACCCAGCGACTCGAGGGCAATTCGACAGCCTCGACGACGCCGTCGTCGGTCCACCCGGCCGCGACCAGACCGTCGCCCAGCACGTCGACCGCCTGGTGGTGATAGGTCGCCACGACGCAGCCGGCCCCGATCACCTCGTGCAGCCGGGACGATTGCGCCAGCCGCACCTCGTGTCGGCCGTGCCGGCCGGGGGTCGGCGAGTGCAGTTGCGTGCCGACCCGGTCGGGTAGGTGCTGGATCAGGCTGCCACCGAGCGCCACGTTGAGCACCTGCATGCCGCGGCAGATCGCCAGCACCGGCAGGTCCCGGGCCAGCGCAGCCCGGGCCAGCGCCAGCTCCCAGCTGTCGCGGTCACGGCGCGGACGGTCGGTGTGCGGGTCCGGTTCGGCGCCGTACCGGGACGGGTCCACGTCGGCGCCGCCTGCCAGTACGAGCCCGTGCAGCCCATCGAGCACCGCGCCCGCCTGATCATCGGCCGACGGCGGCAGCAGCAACGGCAGACCGCCGGCCGCGCTGACCGAGCGCGCGTAACTGGCGGGCAGCAGGTCGGCGGTCTCATCCCAGACCCCCCAGCGAGCCGGCTCCCGGTAGGCCGTCAGCCCGATGCGAGGCGCGGCGGCCGAGCTCGCAGCAGGGTCCGCAGCTCGCTTCGCAGCTGGGTTCGCAGCAGTCTTCGCAGCCAGAGCTGCCTGATCAGCCGAAGGCACCGACGACATGGCCAAATGGTACGGCTAACAGGCCACTTTGTTGATGAATCTGAAACGCGTCTGCAATGGAACGCGATGACAAACCAGACAATGGTCTGGGGTATGGACCGTTGCGCTTCCGTGGGCCTATCATTCCGACACTCGCAACACCGCGTCGCCATCACCGCGCCGATCGTGAGGAGCTACCGCGTGCCCGAAGGTATCGAACTGACAGACGACGAACGGATGCTGGCCGAGCTCGGCTACAAGCAGGAACTCAACCGGTCGTGGTCCGGGTTCTCCAACTTTGCCATCTCGTTCAGCATCATCTCGATCCTGGCCGGCTGTTTCACCAGCTTCGGCCTGGGCTGGAACAACGGCGGCCCGGCAGCCATCGCCTGGGGCTGGCCGATCGTTGCCGCCCTGATCCTGGTCATCGGCCTGTGCATGTCCGAGCTGGTGTCGGCCTTCCCGACATCGGGCGGCATCTACTGGTGGGCCTCCAAGCTCGGCGGCGTCAAGGCCGGCTACTACACCGGCTGGCTCAACCTGATCGGTCTGCTGGCCATCGACGCCTCGGTGGCCTACGGCTGCGCGTCCTTCCTGGACACCACGATCGGCCAGTTCAGCAGCTCGTGGGCCAGCCACTACTCGCTCAAGCGGGTGTTCGTGGAGTTCATCGTGATCCTGGTGCTGGCAGCCCTGGTGAACATCTTCTCCAGCCACCTGCTGGCAATCCTGAACAACATCTCGGTGTGGTGGCACGTGATCGGCTCGGTGGTCGTCGTCGCCATCCTGTGGTTCGGCATCAAGTCCGGCGCCCACCATGCGAGCATCGCCGACGTCTTCACCAACACGGTCAACAACACCGGCTTCTTCGGCGGCAAGCATTCCGGAATCGGCTTCATCTTCTACGTGTTGCCGCTGTCGGTGATCCTGACGCAGTACACCATCACCGGCTACGACGCCTCGGCACACCTGTCCGAGGAGACCAAGAGCGCGGCGAACTCGGCGGCCAAGGGCATCTGGCGCTCGATCTTCTACTCCGCGATCGGTGGCTGGATCCTGCTGCTGTCCTTCCTGTTCGCGGTGCAGGACCAGAACGGCGTCACCGCCGGCGGTGGCGCGGTCGCCGTCATCTTCAACCAGGCGCTGACCGCCAAGGTGGCCGGCATCGTACTTTTCATCGCCACCGCAGGGCAGTTCTTCTGCACCGTGGCCTGCATGACCAGCACAACCCGGATGCTGTTCGCGTTCAGCCGCGACGGCGCCGTGCCCGGCGGCCGGTTGTGGTCGCACCTGAACGCAAACAAGGTTCCGGTCTACGGGGTGATCGTGTCGGCCGTCATCGCGGTGCTGCTCACCCTGCCGGCACTGGTGAAGGTCGACATCGGGGGCGCGCCGGTGCCCGTCGCGTTCTTCGCGGTGGTCTCCATCGGCGTCATCGGCCTGTACGTGGCGTTCGCAATCCCGATCTACTACCGGTTGAAGGCCGGCGCCAGCTTCAAGCCCGGTGGCTGGACCCTGGGTGGCCGGTACAAGTGGATGTGCACCGTGGCCATCATCGAGATCGTGGTGACCTCGATCATCGCACTGCTGCCCACCTCCAGCGGGGGCATGCCGTTCCACAGCGGCTTCGCGTGGAAGTACGTCAACTACACGCCGCTGGTGGTCTTCGGCGCGCTGATCCTGCTCTGGATCTACTGGCACGCCTCGGTGAAGAACTGGTTCACCGGACCGAAGACCACGGTGGACCGGCCGATCGACCCGTCCAGCTCGACGGCGGTGCCTGCCGACACCGTGTAGCGCCCGAGCCAGTCAACCCCTGAGCCACCGAAGCCCGCCGGACTCGTAGGAGCCGGCGGGCTTCGGCTTGTGCCGGCACCGGGTTACCGTGAAGCCATGCGTGCTGCCCTGTACACCGAGACCGGTGACCCCGATGTGCTGAAGGTGATCGACAAGCCCGTGACCGAGCCCGGTCCTGGCGAGGTGCGGATCGTGGTGCACCGCTCGGGCATCAACCCGACCGACTGGAAGTCCCGGCGCGGCAGCGGGCCTGGTGAACCGGTCAGCCCCGCTCAGGTGCCGCACCACGACGGCTCCGGCGTCGTCGACGCGGTCGGCGAGGGGGTGGATGCCGGTTGGCTCGGCCAGCGAGTGTGGACCTGGGAGGCGGCCTACCGCCGACCCGAAGGTACCGCGCAGCAGCAAGCGCTGGTGCCGGTGCGCCAGGTGGTCTCGCTGCCCGACAACGCCGGCTGGGATCTCGGCGCGAGCCTGGGCGTGCCGTTTCTCACCGCCCATCGCTGCCTCACGGTCACCGAGGACGGTCCGGACGAACTGACAGCCGGCTCCCTCGCCGGTCGGGTGGTACTGGTCGCCGGGGGCGCCGGCGCCGTCGGCAACGCAGCCATCCAACTCGCTCGCTGGGCCGAGGCGACCGTCATCACCACCGTGAGCGGCCCGGCCAAGGCGCAGCTGGCAGCAGCCGCCGGCGCCGACCACGTGATCAACTACCGCGAGCAGGATGTGGCCGCCGAGATCGGCAAGATCGCCCCGGCGGGCGTGCACAGCATCGTCGAGGTCGCGCCGGCTGCCAACGCTACGATCGATGCGAAGGTGCTGGCCCCGAACGGCTCGGTGGCCTGCTACGCCAACGACGGCGGTGACACGGTCGAGCTGCCCGTCCGGGCCTCGATGGTGCCGAACGCCCGCTGGCAGTTCGTGCTGCTGTACACGGTGCCGCACGATGCGAAGGTGCGTGCGGTGCGAGCGGTCTCGGCGGCGCTGCTGGCCGGCGCGATCCGGGTCGGCGACGAGGCGGGGTTGCCGCTGCACAGGTACGGTCTCGACGACATCGCCCGCGCCCACCAGGCGGTGGAGGACAGCATCACCGGCAAGGTGCTGCTCGACCTCGAGGCCTGATCAACCGGGTCGGCACCGGCTCGCACCGGGCTGCACGCTTCCGGCGAGCCGGCCGGCTGCTGCGGCTCGGCGTGCCGGCCCGGCGAGGGGTAGCGATAGAACTGCCAGCACATGGCGTCACCTTCTGCCGCAGGCCAGCTCACGCCTGGGCGATGCGAAGGTTGTTGCCGGAGGGATCCCGAAACGCGGTGTCCAGCCCGTAGGGCCGCTGGGTGGGCGCCTCGATGAACTCCACGCCGCGAGCGGACAGCTGCTCGTAGTCCTTCATCACATCGTCGCTGACCAGGAACACCGTGCCGGCAAAGCCCTTGGCCATCAGCTCGTGCACGGCTCGGTTGGAGTCGGCATCCATCATCGGTGGGCCCGGGATGGCCATCAACACGATGTTCACGTCGGGCTGGTTGGCCGGCCCTACAGCGAGCCAGCGGAAGTTGCCCAGCTCCGGCACGGTGACGTCATCGCGAACCTCGAAACCGACCTTGGTGGTGTAGAAGTCCAGCGCTTCGTCCTGATCGTGCACCCACAACTGCGCGTACTTGATGCTGATCATGGTGCTGCCTTTCGTCGATGAGGCGATCCGATGCGCCCAAGCTATTCGCCCGCGAGCCGTGGCTCTTCTCGAAACGTGCGGTTCTGCGGCCGGCCGTGCCAACGGTGCACGCACGCGGGAATCATCGACAGCGCCGGCGCCGGTGGGGCGGCCGCCCGGTACTGCGCCGGCGATTGGCCGAACATCCGGCCGAAGCTGGTGGTGAACGAACCCAGGCTCTCCCAGCCGACCCGGTAGCAGATGTCAGCGATCGGGTAGTCGGTGTTGCGCAACAGCCCGGCCGCCCGCTCGAGCCGCCGGGTCAGCAGGTAGGCATGCGGCGACTCGCCGTAGGCGCGCCGGAACTGCCGGCTGAAGTGCGCCGGAGACAGGCCGGCCACTCGCGCCATGTCCGCCACCGTGAGCGGCTGCGCGTGCAGGGCATCGACGAAGTCGCGAGCCTTCTGCAAGTGCCGCTCCACCGGCAGCCGTCCCATGGCCAGCAGTATGCCCGCCGGCAGCCCTCGCGGTCAGCTCTGCGCAACAGGTATCGGGGGCCTCCGTGTCAGCTCTACATCAACGCGTCGACATCAGCTCGTCGCATCAGCGCGGCATCCGACTCGCGAACGCCGCCGGGAGAAGGGATTCGCAGCGATGAAACTGTCAGCCACCATCACCACGGTCACCATGCTGGTCGGCACCGCCATTGCCGGGCTGGTGGCGAGCACCAGCGCCGACGCGAGCGTGGCCGCTTGCGGGAATGCCTCCCTGGATTACGGCATCACGCCCACCCAGGGTGCGGCCGGGACCGGTTCGTTCGTGCTGCTCTACCGCAATCACACCGCAGCTACCTGCACCTTGCGCGGCTACCCGGGTCTGGACGCGATGTCCTCGGCCGGCTACGTGATCACGCATGCCGTCCGCACGGTGTCCGGCTCGGCGGGCGGCGCCAGCCACGGCGTGCAAACCATCAGCATCCCGCCGCACGGCTTCGCCTCGGCGACCGTCGAATGGAAGAACTTCAACCCTGTCACCAGCGGCAGCTGCCGTTTCTCGGCAGGGGTGAACACGATCGCACCCAACACCACCAAGCTCGTGCCGTTTCATCGCGCGGTGAGCATCTGCAGCCTGCAGGTGCATCCGGTGGTGCCCGGCTGGACTGGTCGCGACTGACCGGCGGCTACCAGCCGAGCGTTCCGGGTCCGCCTTTGAACGGCCCGACCACGTCGTCGGTGATCCAGCCGCCGTAGAAACCACCGTCCTGCGGCCGGACCCGTTCACCGTCGATGCGGCAGTCCAGCAACGCGGGAATGAACGAGAGGAAGCCGCTGATCGCCACGAAGCCGGCCGTCGGGTTCTCATACGACCAGCCGGCAGCCGGTAGGCCGAGCACGTCCCAGTACGTGGCGAGCCCCTTCCATTCGCAGACCGTGCCGCGCGCCCGACTGCGCGTCAGCGCGGTCGGGTCGATGTCGGCGGCCGGCAGGTACCAGGTCGGTGGATGGCTGGTCTCCAGTACCCGGTACGCCCCTGTGGTGTCGGCGACGATGCGCGCACCCAAGGCCACCGTGACGTGCCGCTGCGAGCGCTCCAGTCGCGGCGGTCGCGGGTAGTCCCAGACGGATTCCTGGCCCGGGCCCGGCTCGATCCGGCGTCGGTCAGGCATGGTTCAGGGCACCAGCACGATCTTGCCGCGGGTGTGCCGCTTCTCCAGCTCCGTGAAGGCGGCCTGCACCTGATCGAGCGGGTAGGTGGCCGCGATCGGCAGCTCGATGCGACCCGAAGCCACGTGATCGGCCATCTCCGCCAGCACAGCCTGCGTGGTCGCCGCAGAGCTCCCCTCGGCCTTCACGCCTAGCTCAGCGGCTGCCTCGAACGCGATGATGGTGTCGATCCGGTCCCTGGCGATGCCGAGATCGACGGCCAGGTGGACGTAGTCCGGCCCGAAGGTGTCGATGAACGCGTCCACCCCGTCCGGCGCGAGGCCACGAATCCGGTCGGCCAGACCGTCGCCGTAGGCCACCGGCGTCACGCCTTTGCTGCGCAGCCACTCGTGGTTGGCCTCGGAGGCGATGCCGATCACCTCGGCCCCGCGCACCTTCAACAGCTGGGCGGTCACGCTGCCCACGCCGCCAGCCGCCGCGGAGACCACAACGGTGTCACCGGTTCCGGCTCCGACCGCACGGACCGCGGCGAACGCGGTCGCACCGACGACGTAGAGCGAGCCTGCCGCCTCCCAGGACAGCCCGGCCGGCTTGGCCACGAGCTGGTTCGCTGGCACGTTCGTGCGCTCGGCCTGGCTGGAGCGGGTGAAGTTCCAGCCCAGCACCTCATCACCCACGCTGACGGTGCTGACGCCGGGGCCGAGCTTGTCGACCACGCCGGCGAAGTCGCTGCCCTGACCGGACGGGAAGGCCGACGGAGCGAAGTCGGCGAGCAGGCCCTTGCGAATGGCCGCCTCCCCGGGATTGATGCCGGCTGCCACCACCCGCACCTGCACCTCACCTTCAGCCGGCTCCGGCAGCTCGACGTCTGCTACGTAGAGATTCTCGATCGGGCCGTAGGAGTCGAAGCGAACGGCTTTGGTCATGTCTGCTCCCCATGGTTCTGTTGTGCTCTGCCAGTTGCTAACGCACTGACGTCGAAATTCATGTCCGGTCACGGGGACTTCTCAGTCCGGTGCTGCATAATTCGAACATGCGTTCGAGCGCTCACATCCTGCACGCAGACCTGGACGCGTTCTACGCCTCGGTCGAGCAGCGAGACGATCCCGCGCTGCGCGGGCGGCCGGTGATCGTGGGCGGCGGTGTGGTGCTGGCGGCCAGCTACGAAGCCAAGGAGTGCGGTGTGGCTACGGCGATGAGCAGCGCGCAGTGGCGGCCCATCTGTCCGCAGGCCATCGTGGTGCCGCCTCGGTTCGAGGCCTACAGCGCAGCGTCGGCAGCGGTGTTCGACATCTTCCGGGCCACCACGCCACAGGTCGAGCCGATCTCGATCGACGAGGCCTTCCTCGACGTGGGTGGACTGCTGCGGGTCTCCGGGCCGCCGCTGCCGGTAGCGATCAAGCTGCGCGCGCGGGTGCTCGCCGAGGTCGGGTTGCCGATCACTGTCGGCGTGGCGCGCACAAAGTTCCTGGCCAAGGTGGCCAGCGGTGTCGCCAAGCCGGACGGCTTGCTCTACGTACCACCGGAGTCGGAGCTGGAGTTCCTGCATCCGTTACCGGTACGCCGGCTCTGGGGCGTGGGAAAGGTGACCGCCGCCAAGCTTGCCGAGCGCGGCGTCTTCACCGTCGGCGAGGTTGCCGAACTTCCCGCGCAGGCACTGATTGCCATGCTCGGCGCAGCCTCCGGCCGCCAGCTGTTCGCCCTTGCGCACAACCACGATCCGCGCCCCGTCGTGGTCGGCCGCAGGCGCCGCTCGATCGGCGCGCAACGCGCACTGGGACGCAGCCGGTCGAATCCCGCCGAGGTCGAGGCACACCTGCTCGCCCTGCTGGATCGGGTGGCGCTCCGATTGCGGCGAGCACGGAGGTTGTGCCGTACCGTCACCGTCCGGTTCCGGTTCGCCGATTTCACCCGCGCCACCCGGGGGCACACGTTGCCGGCACCGACCGACAACACCGCGATCATGGCCGGGACTGCGCGCCAGATCCTGTCCGCCAGCCGCACGCTGATCGCCGAGCGCGGCCTCACCCTGATCGGGATCACCCTGTCCGGATTGGACGATGCCGAGACCGTCCAGCTGGAACTTCCCTATCCGAGCGCGATTCCGGCCAGTCTCGACGCGGCCACGGATCGGATCCGCGACAGGTACGGCGCGGCCTCGCTCACTCGAGCCGCCACTCTTGGCCAGCGCGCATCAGAGTCCGTACCACTGCTGCCCGACTGATCGACGCGGTGATCGCACAGCCAGACTGAACTTGTGTCGGATGTATTGTCATACATCCTACAGTTTGTTACGGTGCTCCAAGTGGGGCGAATTGCCGGCCTTCGCCAGGTAGCGGCCCCCACAGCCCACAACACCGCACACACGCCCGGGGGGTGACATGCAGGAGATCCAGCCGATCGACGTTCGCGCGCAGGTGCGCGACATCGAGATCACCACGAAGACCTGAGCAGGGCCCGTCGTGCGGCCAGGACCGGGCCCGACCCGGCCTGGCCGCACGCACCATCCGACTCCGATCCGACCGGGCGAAAGGACTGCCGGTGCGGCAACTGCACGAACGCGACGGGCATCGCGGGGCCACCTGGCTGGCGTGCCAGCTGGCTTGGCAGCTGGCGTGGCGGCTGGCGGCCACCGCTGGATCGGTGCTGGTGCACGAGGCGGGGCACTTCGCCGCGGCAGCCGCCTGCCGGTTGTACCCGCGGGTCGAACTGACCCCGCTCGGTGCTCGCACTGTCTACCGCGCCGGCGCGACGCCCCGGCAGAACGCTGCGATCACGCTGGCCGGCCCGTTGGCACAGGCTGGCTTCGTGCTGGCACGCCGGCGCGACAGCAGCGCACTCGCGGTGGCCTCCGTCGCGATCGCCTCGCTGGCCCGCAACATCGCTCCGGTTCCGTCCGCCGATGGCGACCGGCTGTGGGGCCGTCACCCAGCAACCACCCGGCCCCGCTGGATTGCCTACTGGACGGCAAGCTCCGGCTGCGCGCTCGCCGCCGTGGGAACCGGCAGTGTCCGCCCACTCACCGAGAACGGCTACATCTTCGACCTCTACCTTCGGGCAGCACGAGAGTGGACGGGGCGGCTGCGCTTTCACATGACCACGCGTGGCAGGGGTTTGTCCCTATGATCGCGGTCGAAATCGCCGGCGACCGGCTGCTGAGCCTGTTCGCGATGAGCCAGGAACTCGCACCATTCGGCATCGACGTGCACACCCGCTGGCAGCAACACTGCGCCTACCTGGACGCGGCTCCCGTGACTACCTCGACACCGTTGAAGCTGAGTCCCGCGCACGCCGACCTCGCCGCGCTGGCGCGCCGTCCGGTCATCTTCCTCACCCTGCACTTCGACGCCGCCTTCGCCGAAGGCATCGCCATGATCGCCGAGCAGCTCCGCCGGCTCGGACGGACGCAGCCGCAGACCGCTATCGTCGGCGGCCGATCCACCGACGCTGCCTACGACGGTTACCGGCAGCAGAGCCAGCCCGGTAGCGGCGGGCTGCCAGATCTGGACTATGTCGGCATCGCGGACCCCGGATTCACCGGCCGGGTGATGGGCACGCTGCGCAAGCGCGGCGTGCTGTTCGCCCTGGTCGACGCCAACCAGGGAAGCAGCGAGGTGATCGACGTACCGTTCCTCTACCACCGGCTGAACCTGCGCTCAGGCCTGTTCCGGTTGGCCCACGCCAGCCGGGCGATCGTCCAGCCATTCATGGTCGATTCCACCCGCGGTGCCATCTTCTTCGGACCAGCCCTGGACGCCAGAGAGCTGCCCATCCGGCGCACGGCAGAGGAGACGGGCCGTTTCCTGGGCCAGCACGTACTGCTGGACCCGATCCGCTGGTTGCACTGGCAACACTGCATCGCGCTGAGCACGCAGAACTACACCCACCGCAGCGCGACGAGCGGTCGGCACGGCAGGGTGCCGGACTGGTACCTGGCGCACCCAGCGCACGGCCACGGCCGGCTGGCCTTCAACACCGCAACCAGCCGCCTCTACCAGCTCGACGCGGCGACCTACGAGCAGATGCGCGCCGGCGACCCGGGCCCGGGCCGATGAGGTCAGGCGCCGACGACGGGCCGGGCCCGCTCAAGCACAACGGTGACTTCGCACTGCTGCAGCTGGGCAACTCGGTCAACGACCTGGGCACGGCAATCGGTGTCATCGCCCTCAACCTGATCATCTACAGCTTCCGGCACAGCCCGATCCTGGTTGGCGTCATCGACGCCGTCGAACTGATCACCCTGGTGCTGTGCGGGTTGCCGGCCGGGCTCATCGCCGACAAGCTGCGCACCGCTCGCGTGCTGGCAACGGCCGCCGCGGCCGGTGCACTGGCGTACGCGGCCGTGGCGGTGATGGTCGTTCGGCACGTCCTATCCGTCGCGGGGCTGGTGGCCGTGGTGATCCTGATCGGAGCCAGTTCCTCGGCGTACGCGGCCGCCTCCCGAACCGCGGTGCGCCGGGTGGTGCACGGCACCGATCTGGCCACGGCCACCTCGCTGATCCAGGCTCGCGGCGCGCTCGCCCTGGTCATCGGCGCGCCGATCGGCGGCCTGCTCTACGGCTGGCAGCACTGGCTGCCACTGGCGTTCAACGCGGTTTCCTACCTTGTCGCCGCCGGTGCCGCGCTGCTGGTACGCCGCCCGATGCGGGTACCCGGTGGCAGCGGGCCGGCAGAGACGGGCGCGGCAGCCATCCTGGCCGGTCTCACCTTCCTGTGGCGATGCCTACCACTGCGCGGCATCACGCTCGTGGGCATCGCCACCGGCTTCGCCTCCGGCGGCCTGCTGATGAGCCTGATCGTGAACCTGCAGCAACGGCATTACCCCTACGCCGTGGTGGGCGGCGTGCAGAGCGCGGTTGCCGCAGGCATGATCACCGGAGCCATCCTCGTACCGGCTGTCCAGCCACGCGTCGCTCCCGGTAGGCACCTTGCCGGCGCGCTGCTCTTCGTCGCCGGATGCTTTGCCGTCGTCGCGGTAGCCGGGCCACCCTGGCTGATCCTTCTCGCCCTGGCGCTGGGCTGCCTGCCGGTGGTCCCGCTGGTCAGCACGCTCACCGCATTCGAGGCGAGCGTGGTGCCGGCGCACCTGCAAGGACGAGTGGCTGCCGCCGATCGGGTGCTCACCGATTCGGCCAGTGCCGTCGCGCCACTGGCCGGCGGCCTGCTGCTGCAGTACTTCGGGCATCTCACCGCGCTGCTCGTCTTTGCCGGGACGATGGCGGCCGCGGCCGGCTACGCCCGCGCTGACCGACACGTCCGGGCCATTCCGGCGCGACCATTGGCCACCACAGATCCTGCGACCGCGGCGGTCGCGCACGGTGATCATGAGTGATGCCAGCGCGGCGACCGTGCCCCATCGCTCGTTCAGCGGCCCCTTCCCGTGGCTCCGACCGGACTTCGGTGAGGTCACCGCCCTGCGCGGCCAAGCTCCGACAGCACCATTTCGTACCTTAACGGTCGCCGGTGAGCCGATCTGGATCATCACCCGGTACGCCGAGGTGCGGGCACTCCTGGCTGATGCCCGGCTGTCCGCTGACCCGCACCGTTCGGGTTTTCCCTTGCTCGGGCGGTTCCTACCGCCCGAGCAGCCCACCCCGTTCATGCGCACCGACCCGCCCCTGCACACCGCATTCCGCTCGGTACTGGCCGGCCATTTCACCCGCCGGGCAGCCGCCGCGGCACAGCCGACCATCGAGGCGATCGCCACCGGCCTGATCGATGAGCTCGAGCACGTTCCGGCAGGCCACGCCGATCTCGTCTCCGACTTCGCGGTGCCACTGTCGATGCAGGTCATCCTCGGACTTCTCGGGTTGCCTACCGCGCCCTGGCGCGACGTGGCGGAGCTGGCCACGCAGCACATGTGCGCCAGCCCGCTGACCGACCGCGATCAGTTGCGCCGATCGCTGCGAACCGGTCAGGTGCTCACCGGCTACCTTGATCGTGAGGTACGGCTTCGTGAGTCCGGGCCGGCCGGCCGCGACGTCATCGATTCCCTGCTGCGCGCGGCTCAAGCCGGCCAGATCCCGCGCGGATCGATCGCGACCAACCTGTTCCTGCTGGTCATTGCGGGTCATGACACCTCCGCCGGCATGCTCGCCGGCACCATGCTGAGGTTGCTCGGCGATCCACACTACGCCGACCGGCTGCGCGCGCAACCGTCCCTGATCCCCGCCGCAGTCGAGGAATCGCTGCGGCAGCTGACGATCGTGCATCAGATGACCCTGCGTGCCAGCACCGCCGACATCCACGTCGGCGGGCGGACCATCCCTGCCAGAGAGGGCGTTGCGCTCATGCTGTACTCGGCCAACCACGACTCGCACCGGTTTCGCGACCCCGAGCGGTTCGATCCCGATCGCGACACAGCGGGCCACCTTGCCTTCGGGCACGGCGTCCACCGCTGTATCGGGCAGAGCCTGGCACGCGCCGAACTGGCCGTCGGCATCAGGCTGCTGCTGCAACGCTTTCCCCGGTTGCGGCTGCGTACCGCAATCGGAAACGATCACTTCAAGCCGCGGTCCCCGATCCAGGGCTTGCTGTCCCTGCCGGTGCAGCTGTGACGGGCGAGCGGCCGGACGGCCTGCCACGCGCTTTGCGCTGGCTGCTGTCGCCGCCTGCCGACCGGGCACTCGCCTGCCACGACCCGGCAGCCGGTGTCGGCCCGTCCGCGTGGCCGGCCGTCGGCTATCCCGAACTGGGCCGCCGGGCCGCGAAATACGCCGCGGCCATTCGCAACCGTGGCCTGGCCGAGGGAAAGCTGGTCGCACTCGCCTACCCGACGAGCCCGGAGCTGATCTCGGCGCTGTGCGCTGCGATGGGTTCCGGCGTCACCACCTGCGTCCTGCCCACGCCCCATCCGGGGCAGAGCGCCAGCTCGTACCTCAGCCAGCTCGCAGGGCTGTTCGGCCTCAGGCAACCGGACGCGGTGCTGTGCCACGACGACTACGCACCGGCACTCGCGCGCGTGCTGACCACCCGGACGCCGGTGCTGGCCGAGTCCGACGTCGCCCAGGAGGCTCGCCAGAGCGGGTCCGGGCGGCTCGTCTGGTTCGCCGGCCGGTATCCGCTGGCGCAGTTCACCTCCGGCTCCACCGGGCCCCAGCGCGGCGTGCTGGTCAGCGCGTCGGCGCTGGACGCCAACCACCACGCGCTGGCCCAGCACCTGGCGCTGACCGAGCAGGACGTCTTCGTCTCCTGGCTGCCCCACAACCACGACATGGGCCTGGTCGGCATGCTGCTCGGCACCCTGCACGACGCTCGATCCGGATTCTTCATGCAGCCACAGCACTTCATCCGCTACCCCGAGCGCTACCTGCGTTGTCTGGCTGACAGCCACGCGACCGTCACCGCGTTGCCCAACTTCGCGCTCGAGCACATCCTGCGCCGGGTGCCCGACCGGGCGCTCGCCGGCCTCGACCTGAGCGGCCTGCGCGCGGTGATCCTGGGCGGCGAACGGGTGCAACCCCGGCTGCTGGAGCGCTTCGAGGCACGCTTGCGCGGCTACGGCTTGTCAGCCACCGCCCTCTCGCCCGCGTACGGCAGCGCCGAGGCGACCCTGGCCATCTCGCTTTCGCCACCGGGAGTGCCATGGCGCGCCCGCCCGGCACCGGCCGACCCGGCCGGCGAACCGGTTGTATCCTGTGGGCCACCGATGGCGGGGCTCACCATACGCATCCTGGATGAGACAGGTTGCCCGCAACCGCCCGGCACGCTCGGCGAGATCGCGGTCAGCGGACCATCCACCCAGACCGTGCCCCTCGGGCCGGCGCACGGGCCAGCGCCCTTCACCGCGGCCCTGTCCTCGCAGGAGCTGCGGACCGGTGATGCCGGCTTCCTCGCCGGTGGTGAGCTGTTCGTGGTCGGCCGCTTCGGTGATGCGGTGAAGGTGCGCGCGGTCATGGTGTTCGCCGAGAGCCTCGAAGCCGCCCTGGTAGCGCGTGGCCTGGCGGCCGGGGACACGACCGTGCTGCTCGGCAATCCGGATGTGGTCACCGCCGTCTTCCTGTTCAGTGGCCGGCATCCGGAGCAGGACCGGATCGCCGGCGAGGTGACCCGGGAATGGCTCGGGCCGACAGCGACCGCGTTCGCCATCGACGTCAGCGGCGGCGAGATCCGCCGTACCAGCAGCGGCAAACCGCGCCGGCGAGCGCTGTGGCTGGACGTCACCACCGGATTGCTCGCCGGCCGCCGCCGCAGGCTCAGCTGAACCACCGGCCGCACGCCGACCGGCCGCACGCCACGATCATCACGTATCAGAAGGAGAATCATGCCCGAGATCGAGCTCGCGCAGGCCGTCACCCGGGTCATCACCCGGATCGCCCCGGATCAGCACCGTATCGCCGCCCCCGATGCCCAGTTGATCAGCGACCTCGGCTTCCAGTCGCTGGCGGTCGCCGAACTCGGTTTCGCCCTCGTCGACCTCTTCGATGTGATGATCACGCCCGAGCAGGCGTTCGGGGCCCGACGCGTCACCGACGTCATCACACTGGTAGGCGACAGCGTCAGCGCGGGTCATGGCCGGCTGCCCTCCGCTGCCGAGTTGGCCGAATGGGAGGCCGGTTACTGCGACGACGACTCCGCGCTGGAGCTTCGATGACGTCCGCTCGCCAGCGGGCGATCGCTGCGGCGGCACACTCGAGCATTCATGATCTGGTGCAGCACTGGATCGATACCGCGCCGGAGCGGATCGCAGTGCGAGACGGTGCAACGGCGATCAGCTACGCCGAACTGTCCCGGCGTGCCGACGCGTGCGCGGCCCGGTTGCACCGGCTCGGCGTGCGGCCAGGCAGCACCGTCGCAGTCCGGCTGCCGAAGTCGGCCGACCTGATCGCGGTGCTGCTTGCCGTCCTGCGCCTGGGCGCTGCATATTCGCTGATCGGTGCGGACTGGCCGCCGGCTCGGGTGGCTGCGGTGCTGGACAGGCTGGCACCGGCGATCCTCGTCGGCGAGCGGGCCGAGTTGGGCACCGCCAGCACCGTCCGCGGCTGGTGGCCGGACAGTAGCCCCTGCCCGCAGAGCTATCCCCGGCCCGCCGTGAGCGGCGCCGACCCGTACGCAGTGTTCTTCACCTCGGGCACCACCGGCGATCCGAAAGGGGTGCGCTGTCCGCACGCCGGGCTGACCAGGCTCGCCGTGTCCAATCCCCGGTCGGCCTTCCACGTTCGCACGGCGGCAGCGCAATCGTTGGCCCTGCCGTGGGATTTTGCCGCACTGGAGATCTGGGGGACCTTGCTGTGCGGGGCGAGCTTGCTGCTGGTTCACGACCGCTACCTGACGGGCCCCGCGCTCGCCGGGCTGGTCGCCGAGAACGCACTGGACACGGTGTTCCTGGCAACCTCGGTGTTCGCCGCACTGGCAGAGGAATGCCCGGCCGCCTTCGCCGGGGTGGCCAAGGTCGTCGTCGGAGGCGAGGCACTGGCGGCACGGCACTGCCTGAGCGTGTTGCGCCGCTGCCCCGAACTGGAACTCATCAACGCCTACGGCCCGGTGGAAGCCGGCATCTTCGCCAGCACGCACCGGATCACCATGTCGGACGTGGAATCCGGCCGCATCCCGATCGGCGCCGCGCTGCCGGGCAGCCAGCTGCGCATCGAGGCAGCGGACGGCCGGCCGAGCAGCCGCGGCCCGGGTGAGCTGCTGATCGGCGGGGCCGGAATCGCCCTTGGCTACCTGGGCGATCAGGAGCTGACCGAGCGGCGCTTCGTGACCCGGCAGGTCGAAGGGCAGCGGATGACCCTGTACCGGACTGGCGATATCGTGCGCGCCGACGAGCAGGGCCGGCTCCACTTTGTCGGCCGGGACGACGAGCAGGTGAAGATCCGCGGTCTGCGGGTGGAGCCGGCCGAGGTCGCGGCGTTGATCTGCGCAGCGCCGGCCGTCCGCGACTGTGTGGTGCTGGCGCACCAGCCGGAGGCGGCGCGCGAGCCTGCACTGCTTGCGTTCTACATTCCGGTCGGACCGGCCGATCCGGCGGCGGTGCACCGGGTGCTGGCCGGCACCGCGGCCCCGCACCAGCTGCCGCACAGGCTGCTTCCGGTTCCGGCTTTTCCTCTTTCGAGCAATGGCAAACTCGATCGTGCCGCATTGCTGCGGATGGCTGAGCGGCCCGACGCCGCCGATGATCCGGGCGAGCGGGTGCAGCAGGCCAGCCTGGTGGTCACTCCTGAGCTGGCGGCGGTGCGCGCGCTGATCGCTGAGGTGCTGGGCCTGTCCGCGGCGGAGGTGCCGGGGCCGGCGACGTTCGCCGAACTGGGAGCGTCCTCGCTCGATCTGGGCCGGATCGCCGT
Organism: Jatrophihabitans sp.; assembly: GCA_036261575.1. Lineage (GTDB taxonomy): Bacteria > Actinomycetota > Actinomycetes > Mycobacteriales > Jatrophihabitantaceae > Jatrophihabitans_A. The sequence goes on along the minus strand of DATAKO010000052.1, from coordinate 14,047 downwards.
CCGCCTGGGACGAATGCTGCAGCGCCCGGTACCGCTGTCCGTGCTGTTCGAGCACGGCACCGTCCGGGACCTGGCCGGGTGGATCGCGTCCGGGCACGCCGGCGAGATCGAGCGGGTCGCCGCCCCGGGCAGCGGAGCAGCCGAGCTGTCGCCGGCACAGTCCTACTTCCTGGCCGATCAGCTGCGCGATCGAAACTCGGTCGAGCAGAACTGCGTGTTCAGCTGGCGGCTGGCCGGAGCGCTCGACCTGCAGGTGCTGGCGCGGGCCTGGCAGCATCTGCACCACCGGCACGAGGCGCTGCGGTCGGGATACCAGTTCCGGTACGGCTCGCGGGTGATCCCGCTGCCGGTCGCTGCGCCCGCGCTGTTCACCGAGCGGGTCGGTTCCGAAGCGGACCTCGATGATGAACTGCGGCGTCTGGGCAGCCGGCGGTTCAGCCCACGTACCGGCGAAGTCTGGTACCCGTTCGCGATCAGCGTCGCCGGCCCGGGCCCGGTGACCGTCTTCGGTCTGTGCGCTCACCACATCGCGATCGACGGCGGCTCGGCCCGGCTGCTGGCCGATGATCTGGCCGACACCTATTACCAGCTGAGCTGCGGCGTGCAGCCCAGCCTGCCCCCGGTCGCGGGCGTTGCCGCCGCCAGTGCGGTGCGCCGGCAGGGCCTGGCGCAGCGGGACCTCGCGGGGCAGCGCGCCTTCTGGGCACGAACGCTCGCCGACCTGCCGGTCCAGCGGCTACCCCGCGGCCGGCCGGGCACCAGGGCTGCGGTGAGCTCCCACCGTGCGCGGTTGACCCCGGCTGAGACCAGCGCCTTGGCCGCCGTCGCGGACCGGCTCGGAGTCACCGTATTCAGCGTCTACCTTGCCGCCTATGCCGAGGCGATGCATCGGCTGACCCGCAGCCGGGAACTCGCGGTGCTGACCGCCGTCGAGCAGCGCTCCGCCGAGCCGCTACGCCGCCAGGTCAACTGCCTGATCGCCTTTCTGTGCCTGCGGTTGCACGGGCTCGGCGCCAGTCCCCCGGCGGCCGCTATCCGCGCCGCTGCGGGAGCGATCCAGCGGGCCGGGATGGCTCAGGACGTCTCGTTCCTGGAAGGCCTGCCGGTGGGCTCCGCGCCGGGCCAGCAGGATCGCCTGGCCAGCATGTTCCTGCTGCAGGACAACTTCGATTCCGCGATCCCGATCGGCGGACGGGTCGCCGGTAGCCATCCGGCGCCGTATCCGGCGCTGCCGGTCGACCTGCTGGCCGAGGTCATCCCGCACCGCGGCGGCGGTGCCGGCATCCACGTCCACGTCCGGCCGGCGCGGGTCGCCGCGGACTTTCCGGCGCGGCTGGCCGCAGCGATGCGCTCGGTGCTGCTGCGTTATCCGGCCGAGTTGCGCGCAGCCGCGCACATCGGCCTTGCTCGGCGGGCCGATTCTCAATTCAACGGCGTACGTGGATCCAGCCAGGTGATGTGGTGAAAGTCGTAGGCGTCGACCGCGGGCCGGATGGCCGCGCCGGCAAAGTGCTCCATCTCGGCCCGCACCACCAGCTCGCCCTCGACCTGGTAGACGGACAGCAGCACCTGCACGCTCGCGGCCGCCGGCCTGTCCAGCGGCAGCTCGATCCGCGCCCCACCCGCCGTCGACAGCACGAGCGTGCCACCCCAGCTGAGCGTCCCGCCCGACTCGGAAAAGGCATAGACGATAAGTCGATTGAGCTCGCGAACCTGGCGCAGGTCGAGCCGCAGTCGCTCGAACTGGTCGCGATCGGCCAGCAGCACCGGTCGCGCAGAGCCGGCCGGCCCGAGCCCGATGCCAGAGCTGGCCTGCACCACCGAGCTCTGGCCGCCGCGCAACTCCCAGGCACAGCCCAGCCGCAGGTTCCCCACCGCCGGCGAGCAGGCCGCCTCGATCGTCAGCGCACCGACTCCCGACTGCAGCCGGGTCAGCGTGACCGTCGGCTGGGTCGGGGTCAGCACCCAGGCAGTGCCGGCCTGCACCCGAGCCACGTCGAAGGTCACCGGGGCGGCTCCGGCGGGTGACGAGGCAGTCGGCGGCAGCTGCGCCTGCGCCACGACCACGGACGCAGCCGGCGAAGGCGCGGCCGCCGGAGCCGGCGCTGCCTGGCTCGACAGGTCCAGCAGTCCCGCGCCACCCAGCTCGCTCGGGACGGGCGCCCCCTGTCCGGCTGGGCTCGACAGGTCCAGCTCGCCGCCGGCCGGTGCAACCGCCTGGGACAGAGACGGCGCAGCCGGGGACGCAACCGGTGGAGGGGCGGCTGCAACCTGTTCGTGGTGCACGTAGTCGATACCGGCGGCAGGTGGGCGCGTGGTAGCCGCGGCGGAGCGCGCGCTGCGTCGGCGCAGGAAGGTCAGGTCCGGGCGCGCCGGTGCCGCGACCGGATCCGGGACGATCACAGGCCTACGCCGAAATCCTTGGCCGCGCCGAGCACGCCGTCGGTATAGCCCTCGCCCAGCACCTTGAACTTCCAGCCGCCGGCGTGCCGGTACAGCTCGCCGAGCGTCACCGCCGACACCTCGAGCGAGCTGGGCACCAGGTTCTCCGACCGGACCAGCTCGGCGTTGTCCGCGGTGTTGACCACCCGGATCCGGATCTCGCGCAGCTGTGCCAGCGATCGGCGCTGCACGATGCCCTCGTTCAGGTACAGCAACACCACGATCCGCTCGACCTCCGCCGGCACGTCGGCGAGGGAGACCTCCACCTGCTCCAGGTCATCGCCCAGAGCCTGCTGGCGTTGGGTCACCGACTCCTCGGGAGAGCTCAGCTGGTTGAAGAACACGAAATGCTCATCCGACAGCGCCCTGGACCGGGCATCGGTGAGGATCGTCGCGACCACCAGGTTGTCCAGCAGGGACGCCTCCGCGCCGGTGGCCACCTGCACGCCCAGTATCGCCGTGCGCAGCGACGGGATCTCGCGGGTCAGCTCGACGTTGGCTCCACGACGCATCTGGGCCATCAGAGGTCCAGGTCCGAGCCGGAGAACTTGGTCAACAAGAAGTTGCCCTGCGTGATCAAGGCGTCCACGTCCTGCGCCCGGGCAGCGGTCAGCGTCGCGTCGCTGGAGGCTCGCAACACCCGCAACTGCTCCAGCAGTGCGGTGGTGGGGGTGTCGCCGGACCGGAGCCGGCTGCCGACCATGGCCGGATCCACCGCCAGGAAACTGCGCAACGTGGTGGGCAGGTAGTCGCGCACCGTCCCTTCGACGAACAGGACGGCCTGGATGTCCAGTGGTCCGTCGTCCGAGGTATCGACGATCTCGCGCAGGCGATCGGTGATGGCGCGCGCGGCCACCACCGCGGCGGCGGGCAGGTGCCCGGCATGGCCGTTGATGAACCGGTTCAGTTGATAGATCTCGCGACGGAGGCCGTCCGGCGTTGCGGCCTCGCCCACCTCGGCCACACCAGCCGCCGAACCACCTGCTGCCGGGGCAGCGGCGGGGTCGGCCGCTGCGTGGCCGCCACGTCGAAACCAGGTCACCCGTAACTCCCTGTCGCGCCGGTGGGTCTAGCTGGACGCTTCGCGAGCCCGGGTGCGCTCCAGATACGGCCTGGCGCGCTCGATCTGGCCTTCGAGCGCCTGGACGGTCTGCGCCATCGAGTCCACCGCCTGGCCGCGGAAGGTGTCGAGCGCGTCCATGGTCTGAAAGACGTTGTCGAACGCGGCCTGCAGCTTGGCCACATCGATGGTGGACTCGGCTGCCTGCTGGTTGATGGCCGCACCCTGCGTGCGCAGCTGCTCGGACGTGCGCTCGATCAGGCTGGACGTGGTCTGGTTCAGCGCGTTGATCTGGTCGAGCACCAGCTTCTGCCGGCCCAGCGCCTGCGACACCATGACGGCGATCCGCAACGCAGCGATGGTGGTGGTCTGCGCCCGGTCGACACCGCGGATGAGTTCCAGGTTGTTGCGGCGGATCAGGTCCAGCGCCAAGTAGCCCTGGACGTTGACCGCCATCTGGGTGGCGAGGTCTTCCCGCCGCTGGCGGATCGGGAACAGCGCATCGCTGCGCATGGTGTTGGCGTCCTCGGTGCGACCAGCCGCCTCGAGTTCGGCGATCTTCTGCTCAACCGCGGCGTCCAGGGCGGCCGCGAGCTGGCTGTACTCGCTCAGCTTGCCCATGGTCGTCCACATATTGGCCTTCTCGGTGTCGATGGCCGCGTTGTCCTTGCGAAGCTCGTCCTGTCCGGACGACAGCGCGCGGATGATCGCGTCGAGCTGGCTCTGGGCCGAGCGGTACTTGTCGAAGTAGCGGTCCAGCGCGTCGCCGCCGGGCAGGAACTTGAGCAGCTTCTTCACGCCGGTCAGGTCAGCCCGGTTCGGGTCGAGATCGGTGATGGTGCGACGCAGGTCCGTCAGCGTGCCGGACACCCGGGTGGTGGCATCGCCCTTGCCGTTCTTGCCCATCGCCGCTGCCGGGCGGTCGAGCATCCGGTTGGACATGGCGGCTGCCGCGCGCATCTCGGTGTCACCCATGGTGGTGATCTGCGCGACCTTCTGGGCGAACTCCGGCGACTTCGGATCGATCGCGGCCAGGCCGCCGACGAACTGGTTCGCCCGCTGCTGCAACTGGGTCTGGGTGGCCTCGTCGATCGGGACGGCGCCGACCGCCTGCTCCTTCTGCACCACCTGCACCGCCGGCGGCGGGGCGAGCACCAGCTGGCCTGCCGGTGCCGCCGGGTTGGCGCTGACCGGCGCGGAGGTAGTTCCGAGATCGAGTTCAGACACGCAATCCATCCTTCGAAACAGTGCCGATTGTGCTGTTCGAGCCTACCGCTGCTCCCGAAGCGGGCCGGTGGATCACCGGACCTACTTGCGTCCGGCCTGCCAGTTCATGCCCCAGCCGTAGGCCTGATCGAGCGCACGCTGGGCACCGTGGAGGTAGTTCACCTCACGCCGCACGACCAGCTCGCCGCCGACATTCTCCAGCAGCGCGACGCCGCAGATCCGAGCGCCGTCCGTGGGGTCGTCCAGCTGCACCTCGACCTGCGGGCCCGACACCGGGATCAGTGTGACGACCCCGTTGGCCGCGGCCCAGTTCGGCACGCCCTCGTAGATGAGCGCGAACACCATGATGCGCTTGATCGATGCGGTCTGGCCGAGGTCGATGAACAGGTTCTCCCCGCCGGTGTTGCTACCGGAGCGGTCGTCGCCGTCGAGCCGGATGGTCGGGCTGCTCGCGCCCCGGGCGGTCGCGGAGAAGCTGTTGCCCAGCGCCTGCACCACGCCCTTGGAACCGTCGGTGAACTCGAACAGGCAGCCCAGGTCCAGATCGATCGCCTGGCTCTTGTGGAAGAACCCGCGGCTCTGGCCGCTGTTCCAGTTGAGGTTCACCCGCATCAGGCCTGACGTGCCGCTCTGCTTGGTGAGTGAGACGGTCGGCGCCGCCTTCGTCAGCGTGACCTTGCTCAGCGATACCGGAGCGGAGTCCCCGGCCGGCCGCTTGGTGTAGTCGATTCCCATTGCGCGCTCCTGATTCAGGTTCCGGCCGTGGCCAGTTCGACGTGCTCTTCCTCATCCGGGCTGCGCCGGTTGCGCACCAGTGAGGAGATGAAGGCGGCACCGATGAAGCCGGCGCCGATCAATCCGGTGACCACCTCGGGCACCTCGTACTCGATCGTGATGAGCAGCAGCACGGCCAGTGCCCCGATGGCCCAGAGCGCACCGTGTTCGAGGTAGACGTACTCGCTCAGCGTGCCCCGGCGAACCAGGAATACGGTCAGCGAGCGGATGTACATGGCGCCGATACCCAGCCCGATGGCGATGATGATCGGGTCCGAGGTGATCGCGAAAGCACCAATGACGCCGTCGAATGAGAAGGTGGCATCGAGCACCTCGAGGTAGAGGAACACCCCGAACGCGGCCTTGCCGGCCAGTCCGATCACGCGTGCCGTGGCGCGACGCGAGACCGCCCGCTCCACATCCTCCGGCGTGCCGTGGATGCCCGGCATCGAGGTTTCACCGGGCACATCGTCGCCGTCCTCCTCCTCGGCCTCGAACAGTCCGCCGAGCCCGTTCACCACCAGGTAGGTGACCAGGCCGAAGATGCCGGCCATCAGCACCGTGACGGTCTTGCCCTCGGGCGCCAGCGTGTTGGCCGCGATCACCAGCACCACAGCGGCCACCGCCACCGCGACCTGGTCGAGCTTTCCGATGCGAGCCAGCGGGCGTTCCAGCCAGCTCAGCCAGGTCAGCTCTCGGTCCTCGAAGACGAACTCGAGGAAGAGCATGAGCAGGAACATGCCGCCGAACGCCGCGATCGCCGGATGCGCGGCCTGCAACAGGTTGGCGTAGGTGCCGGGCGTGTGGACGCTGCCGCCGTTCATCGCCAGGTGATAGGCCTGCGCCGGCGTGATCTTGGCGGTGAGGCACACGATGATCACCGGGAACAGCAGCCGCATGCCGAACACCGCGATCAACACGCCGACGGTGAGGAACATCTTCTGCCAGAAGTCGTTCAGCCGGCCCAGGTAGGTGGCGTTGACGACGGCGTTGTCGAAGGAGACCGACACCTCGAGCACGCCGAGGATGGCCGCGACCGCAAGGCCGGTGGTGCCCCCGTAGAAGAAGGCGAGCACCAGCCCGATGACCGTGACGCCCAGCGCGCCGCCGAAGGTCTTGAAGAACATGAGTGACTTTCTCCTGCCCGCTCGCCGGCTCAGCCGACGTTCACGCCGAAATCGCGCGCGATCCCGGCCAGGCCCGAGGCGTAGCCCTGGCCGACGGCACGGAACTTCCACTCGCCGCTGTTGCGGTAGACCTCGCCGAAGATCATCGCGGTCTCGGTGGAGGCGTCCTCGGACAGGTCGTAGCGGGCCAGCTCGGCGCCGTCGTCGGAGTTGACGATGCGGATGAAGGCGTTGCGCACCTGGCCGAAGGATTGGCCACGCTGCTCGGCTTCATAGATCGAGACGGGGAAGACGATGCGCTCGCACTCCGCGGGAACCCCGGTGAGGTTCACCAGGATCTGCTCGTCGTCGCCCTCGCCGGATCCGGTCAGGTTGTCACCGGTGTGCTCCACCGAGCCGTCCGGGCTCTTCAGGTTGTTGAAGAAGACGAAGTGCTGGTCCGAGAGGATCTTGCCTGCGGCGCCGATCATGAGCGCGCTGGCATCGAGGTCGAAGGCCGCACCGCTGGTGGTGCGCTCATCCCAGCCCAGGCCGACCAGGATCGAGCCCAGGTTGGGCGCGGCCTTGGTCAGCGAGACGTTGCCGCCCTTGGTGAGGCTGACGGACATTGATGCTTCCTTTGTTCGTAGGGTGGGGGGCGACGGCGGTGCCCGCCCGGGATCAGGCAGAGCCGGGGATCAGGCAGAGCCGGCGTCCGGGTTGCCGGCGTCCGGGTTGCCGGCGTCCGGGTTGCCGGTCGGAGTCCGGGTGCTGCCGTCCTTCATGTCGTCAGGATGCTGGGTGCGCTCGGCCTCCTGCTCCCGCCGGTCGGAGTCTTCGAGGATGATCTCGGCCTGGCGCTGCGGATCGTCGCTGCCGGCAGCCAGCTCTTCCGGGTTCAGCTCCTCGGCCCGCTGCCGCACGCGAGAATCGTCTGATTCGCTCATAGTGCGAACCTAGCCCTCCGCTGCTGAGACATCGGCCGCCGCCACCCCTCCTGGATTTGTTGAGTGTCGATTTGTTGGGTGTCGATTTGTTGGGTGTCGACTCATTCACCTGACAAACGGGAGAGGCGGCGTTACGGTTCCGCTGCCGCCACCGCCTGGCAGGGCGGACGGCTCCGGCCGGCGCGAGGCCCCGGATCGATCTGGATGGGGTCGATCCGGGTGGCCGCCAGTGCCCTCTGAGCGATTCTGTCGGGCCTCGACCGGTCGCTTCGGCGATTCAGCGGGTACGCCGCGCGCCGAGCGGGCATAGTTTCAGGTATGGCATTCAACGTCCAGATCGGCGAGGTCAGCGTCTACGACGACGGCGACGTCATCCAGCTCAAAGCCCGGATCGCGGCAGCCGTGCAGAACGGCGGCGACTGGGTCGCGGTTGGCAGCGAGCACGAGTTCTTCGTCAGCGCCGGTGTACCGATCTCGATCGAGACGCTGTCCGAGGCCTCCGTCGTCTGAGCGCCGCGGTCAGCTGATCCACCGGGCCGCGGCCTGGTAGGTGGCGCCCGGGGTGCTGTTGAAGGCGATGGCCGCGCCGGCGCGTGCAGCCGAATCAGGTTCACCACCTGCTCCATGAGTTCGACGTGGTCGTCGGAGTGCCTCAGGCCGCCGCCGACGGTGACGCAATCCCAGGGCTGAGCCCGCAGCGATACGGGCCTAAGCCCTCGACGACCACGGGCCGGACGGTGCCGTGATGGCGGCGGCGCCCTCGTGGCCGCCTCGGAAGCAGCAACCACCCGGACCGGACGCTAAATGAGCCGACCAGGGGACTTGAACCCCTAACCGCTCGATTACAAGTCGAGTGCGCTACCAATTGCGCCAGGCCGGCGGACCGCGGCGATGACCGTGGCAGGCAACAGCTTAACGAACCACCCCGGCGCGCCGTCCGATCCCGCACCGGGTACGAATGACCCCGTGTCACGCCAATACAAGCCCAGGGCCGGTTTCTGGATCCGGCTGTGTGTCATCGTCCTCTACCCACTGGACAGCCTGTTCTTCCGGATCCGGTGGCACCACCTGGACCGGATGCCCCGGCACGGCGGGGTGATCGTCGCGGTCAATCACATCTCCCAGGCAGACACCGCCTGCATGGCGAGGCTGATCTGGCAGAGCGGTCGGATCCCGCGGTTCCTGATCAAGAGCGGCGTGTTCACGGTGCCACTGATCGGACGGGTCATGCGCGGTGCCGGCCAGCTGCCGGTGTACCGCGGATCCGAGCAGGCTGCGGACTCGCTGCGCGCCGCCGAACAGGCGTTGCGGGACGGACAGTGCGTGATCATCTACCCCGAGGGCACCATCACCCGCAACGCCGACTACTCACCGATGACCGCCAAAACCGGGGTGGCACGCCTGGCACTGGCCTGCCCCGACGTCCCGCTGATCCCGGTCGGACAGTGGGGTGCGCACCGCACACTGGGCCGCGGCGGTCGCTTTCGTCCACTGCCCCGGCACCGGCACGAGGCGTCGTTGGGCAGGCCACTGGATCTGAGCGGGTATCGCGGCCAGCAACCGACCGCTGAGGTGCTGCGAGAACTGACCGACGAGATCATGGCCGCGGTGACGGCCGAGGTCGAGCAGTTGCGCGCCCGGATCGACGGACCCCGCGCCGGCCGCACCGACCGGGTCGGCGGGGCGGACGCGGCCTGAGCACCTGCCTGCCGATCAGCGCGGCGGGGCCGAACTGGCCCGCACCACCAGCGAGCAGGGCAGGATCCTGGTCTCCGCGAGCGCCCGCGGCCGGTCGTCCAGCAGCAGCTCGATCGCGGTGCGGCCCTTGCCGGCCAGCGGCTGGTGCACCGTGGTCAGCCCGGCACCGGCAGCGGCGGCCACGTCGTCGAAGCCGGTGACGGTGAGATCCATCCCGCGGCCCGCCAGCTCGTCCTGCACGCCGAAGGCAATGATGTCCGAGGTGGCCATGATCGCGGTCAGGTCGGGATCGGCGTCCAGCAGCGCCGCCGCGCCGGCAGCGCCTGCCTCGCGGGAGTTGGCGTCCCGCTCGGTGACCAGCACCGTCATCGAGGTATCGACGCAGTCGAGCAGCCCCAGCAGCCGTTGTCGGCGAACCGAGTGCTGCCGTTCGCCCTGGTTGAGCCGATCCCGCAGCGCGGTCGGCACCGGCTCGGCCGGCACGTCCTCGTCCCGGCGCACCGCGACCACCCCGATCCGGCGATGCCCCAGTTCGACAATATGCCGTGCAACCAAGCCAAATCCGGCCCGGTCGTCGATGCCGACGAAGTCGACGCCATCCACCCCGAGCGGCGCGTCCATGATCACGGCTGGTTGCGGTCGCGACAGCACCGCACGCAACAGCTCGTCATCGGCGCCGGTGGAGGAGATCACGAAACCGTCGACGACCGCGCGCAGCACCGTCTCGACGTGGCTGGAGCCGGGCTGGGACGGGACCATCAACAGCGAGCGGCCACGCTCCGTGCAGGCCTCGGCCAGCCCACCCAGGTATTCCAGCGCCGCAGGATCGTGAAAGGCGTACTCGAGCCGGCCGGAGAAGATCAGGCCCACCGCGTCGGCCTGCCGGGTGCGCAGCGAGCGCGCGACCGGGTCAGGGCCGGCGTAGCCGAGTTCGGAGGCCGCCTGCAGGATGCGCTCCCGCAGCTCCGCCGAGAGCTGGTCGGGCCGGTTGTAGGCGTTGGACACGGTCGTGCGCGAGACGCCGACCCGGGCGGCCACCGCGGCAAGGGTCGCCCCCGGACGGCCCCGGTGCAGGCCATCCGGCCATTCGGTATCCCCAGTCATCGCGTCCCACGATAGTGAATACTCGGTTGCGGACCGCTGCTTGCCGGGCAGACTGGGCGACATCATGGCAGAACTGATCGAACCCGATAGCGGCGTGGCCGACTCCTTCCGTCTCGCGATGGCCGAATTCCGAGCCGAAGGTCGCGGGGGCCCCGAGGACGATTCGGCACTGGGTAGCGACCTGCGTCAGTTCGGGACGCGATGGCATACCGCCGAAGGTTTCGCTGCCTACGTCGCCGAACTGCGCGCGCGTGCCGACCATGCCGTGCCCAAACCCGCCGGTTGGACGTGGACGTCGAGCTTCTGGTGGGTGGATGGGCAGACGTACCTGGGCTCCATCCGGGTCCGGCACGAGGAAGTCCCGGCAGTGCTGGCCGAGACCGGCCTTATCGGCTACGACATCTCGCCCTCGGCTCGCCGGCGCGGCCACGGCACCGCGATGCTGCAGGCCGTGCTGCCCTTCGTCCGCGAGCTCGGCTTCGATCGCGCGTTGATCACCTGCGATCCCGACAACCTCGGCTCTCGCAAGGTCATGCAGAACAACGGCGGCGTGTTCGAGGGCGAACGCAACGGCAAGCTCCGGTTCTGGGTGCCGGTGCCGTGACCGGGGGACCGCGGTCAGTCGTGGTTGGTCGCCAGCGCCTGTAACTGGCTGTACGAGCCGTTGAACTGGTCCTGGTCGCCGGGGAAGGCGCCCGCGTCGGCGTTCTGCCACATCGTCCAGGTCGCCGTGCCGGCCGGCGCGGTCGGCGGGGTCGAGCTGTACTTGGCGATCCAGAACGGGTTGGTCGCGGCGAACGCCGACGAGTTGCCGGTGCAGGTCGTCCACCAGTCCAGCGTCGTGTAGATCATCGGATACTTGTTGTATTTCGCCTTGATCTCGTTGGAGAACGAGCGCACCCAGCTCACCATGGCCGACTGCGACAGGCCGTAACACTCAGCTCCGCTCGGGTTGTACTCGATGTCCAGGGCCGGCGGAAGCGTCCGGCCGTCGGCCGACCAACCACCCCCGTGCGCGGCGAAGAAGTCGGCCTGCGCCGCGCCGCTGGAGCTGTTCGGGTGGGCGAAGTGGTACGCACCGCGGATGAAGCCGGCCCGGTAAGAATTGGTGTAGTTCGCCGAGAAGCTGGGATCGGTGTAGCCGGTTCCTTCGGTCGCCTTGATGTAGACGAACCGGGCGCCATTGCTGTATTGCGTGCCGTAGTTGACGGTGCCCTGGTAGTGCGAGACGTCGAAACCGCGCACCACGGTCACGGCGCCGGCCGGCCCGGCAGCGGCCAGTGCGCCGGCTACCAGGGCGATCAGTGCCAGCACGGCGGCGAGGATGAACCCGAACGGGGTTGCGAGTGCGGCCAGGGGCCGTCGAACGCGCATGTGCGTCTCCTGAAATTCGGCTGGTGGGGACGGCGGCTGCCGTCGGGGAGCCGGGCCGCCCCGCTCGGCCCGCCGTAAAATATCTCCACACATCCCATATCGGTCAAGACCATAAGGAAGCGCTTCATAACCCACCTGATGTCGTGTCGGACCCTTGACGAGGGGTCACCGGCGCATGTCCAATGACCACATCCCGACCGCTATGCCGGTCGCGGCTGCCGCCTTCGGTGGAGGCGGAGGACAGCCGCGGCCGGAATGCCGTGAGGTCGGCGCACCCGCGCCGGCCCGTACCCGGTGCGGTCACACACACCGAGAGGAAGTGGCATGGCCACAGTCCAGTACGTAGACGCGTCTCGCATCTACCCGGGTAACCCGATCCCGGCTGTCAACAAGCTCAACCTCGACATCGCCGATGGCGAATTCGTCGTGCTGGTCGGCCCGTCCGGCTCCGGCAAGTCCACCGCGCTGCGGATGCTGGCCGGGCTCGAAGACGTCGATCAGGGTGAGATCCGGATCGGCGGGGTCGACGTCTCGCAGAAGCCGCCGAAAGATCGCGACATCGCGATGGTGTTTCAGAACTACGCGCTCTACCCGCACATGTCGGTCGCCGAGAACATGGGATTTGCCCTGAAGTTGAAGGGTGTTTCCAAGGAGGAACGGGCCGCGAAGGTACTGGCCGCAGCCAAGCTCCTGGACCTCGAGCGCTACCTTGACCGCAAGCCCAAGGCGCTGTCAGGTGGCCAGCGCCAGCGGGTGGCCATGGGTCGCGCGATCGTCCGCGAGCCGAGCGTGTTCCTGATGGACGAGCCGCTGTCGAACCTGGACGCCAAGCTGCGGGTGGAGACCCGCGCCAACATCGCCGCGCTCCAGGCCCGGCTGGGCACCACCACGATCTACGTCACGCACGACCAGGTCGAGGCGATGACGATGGGTGACCGGGTCGCTCTGCTCAAGGACGGCATCCTGCAGCAGGTCGACACGCCCCGCAACCTCTACGACAGCCCCGGCAACGCCTTCGTGGCCGGCTTCATCGGCTCTCCTGCGATGAACCTGGTCAAGGTTCCCTTCGACGACAGCGGCGCGCACCTGGGCGATGTCACCATTCCGGTGAAGGCGGACGCTGCAGCTGCGGCCCGCTCCGCCGGCCTGAAGGAGATCATCCTGGGCATCCGTCCGGAGTCCTTCCACGCCTCGGAGGACGGCACCGGGCTCAAGCTCAAGGCCACCCTGGTGGAGGAACTCGGCGCTGACGCGTTCGTGTACGGCGAGCTGCCGGGCATGAAGACCCACGACACCGGCGACGACGGCGGCGCCAAGCCGTTCACGGTGCGCTTCGACGGCCGGGTGCCGCCGAAGATCGGGCACGAGATCACGCTGACGGTGCGCACGGACGAGACGCACGCCTTCGACCCCAACTCCGGTGAGCGTCTCGGCGCGTAGCGAGCGAAGCGAGCGCAGCGCCCACCAAGCCACCCGCGTAGCGAGCAGCGGGCAGGTCGAGCGCGTCGAACGACGCGGCGGCCTGCCCGCTGTACTGCTCGGGCCAGGTTGCTCAGGCCAGCCGGCGCTGGCGGGCGACCTCGGCCAGCGTCACCGCGGCCGCGACCGAGGCGTTCAGCGACTCGGCCAGACCGGTCATCGGGATCGACAGCCGCTCATCGCACGTCTCGCCGACCAGGCGGGACAGGCCTCGGCCCTCGGAGCCCACCACTACGACCAGCGGGTCGGTGGCGCCGGCGAAATCGTCCAGCGTGACGTCGCCGTCCGCATCCAGCCCGATCACCCGCAGGCCGGCCTTCTGGCAATCCTTCAGCGCCCGCACCAGGTTGGTCACCTGCGCCACCGGAATCCTGGCAGCGGTGCCGGCCGACGTGCGCCAGGCGGTGGCGGTGACGCCGGCCGACCGCCGGGTGGGCAGCACGATCCCCTGGGCGCCGAAGGCTACTGCCGAGCGGATCACCGCGCCGAGATTGCGTGGGTCGGTCACCCCGTCCAGGGCCACCAAGAGCGGGGTGGTGGTCGATCGGGCCACCAGGTCCAGCAGGTCCGGCAGCTCGTCGTAGGAGAAGGCCGGCACCTGCAGTGCGATGCCCTGGTGCAGGATGCCGCCGGTGCGCCGGTCGAGCTCGGCCCGGGACACCTCGAGCAGCGCGATGCCGCGGTTGCCGGCGATGCGCACCGCCTCGGTGATCCGCTCGTCCGCCTCGAGACCCTGCGCCAGGTACAGCGCCGTCGCCGGCACCTTGGCCCGCAGCGCCTCGGCGACCGGGTTGCGGCCGACCAACAGCTCCGGCCCGCCGGACTCCCGGGACGGC
>DATAKO010000022.1:0-13744 GCA_036261575.1 Jatrophihabitans sp. | reverse complement strand
GGGAGAGCGAGGCCGCGGGCATGCGGACGACCTGCGGGGCGTCGTGGATGCGATGCTCTACATCGCGAAGACCGGATGCCAATGGTGCTAGCTTCCGGAGTCCTTCGGTCCGTGGACCCGGATGGTCGCAGTTCCGCCGGTGGTTGCGCAACGGCGCGTGGGCTCTGACGGTGCTTCATACGGCGGCGCGCGACGCCAGCGGCCCTACAGAGGCGACGCCCTCGATGGTCGTGATCGACACACACCTGGCGTGCGGTTCGTCCAACGGAGGTGCCACGTTGCACGACCGGGGCCGCCCGTACGGCCGGACGAGGGGAGCCGGAGCGCGTGGTGCTATCGACGTGACAGGGCTCCCGCTCGGGGCAGTGTCGGACCCGGCTTCCGCGCACGAGAACGCCACCACAGCGCTCATGCTCGCGTACCTGTGGGGCCGGGTGTCGTCGGACGGCTGAAGTTGATCCTCGCGGACCGGGGGTGACGACGCGGGCCACCCCGCAGCTCGGTCGTCGTCACGGCTACGAGGTACGTCGGGTGGGTCTCCAGGTCGCCCGCGTGGCCACTGTCCTGCGCCACCTCTGCGTTGCTCAGACCACAGCCCGGCCGGGCCAGCGGCGCCGCTGCGTATCGTGACGGAGCGGTCACGCGGACCGGCCTACCGCTGAGCCTCGATGAGATGGCGCGTTGAGTGCGCCACGAACGCCCCCCGGCGCCGGATCAGGTCGTCCAACTTCACGAGCTTGGCGCGATACCGGTCGACCGAGAAGTCAGGTACCCACCAGACGCACTTGCGCAGCAGCCAGACCACTGCGCCGACGTCGAGAAACTCCATGCGGCAGCGAGCCATTCGAAGGTCGGTGACCCTCAGCCCCGCCTGCTCAGCCTGCGCGACCTCACGGCGGGGGTCCCGGCCCTGCCAATGCTCGGGAAGTGGGCCCAAGAAGAACTCGATCAGCTCGAACGCCGAGGCCGGGCCGACGTGCTGGGCGAAGTAGTGCCCGCCGGGCTCGAGCACGCGCCGGATCTCTGACCAGTCCGGGCTTACCGGGTGCCGCGCCGTCACCAGGTCGAACGACGCGTCAGGGAAGGGCAGGTGCTGGTTTTGCTTCGTCTCGTGCACCTCAACGCCTCGCGGGCCTAGCACCTCACGCGCCCGTTGCGCGTTGGGAGCCCACGCCTCGGTGACGCACATCCGCTCCGGCAGCACAGACGCCTCCGAGACCACCTCCCCGCCACCGGTGTCGATGTCCAGAGCGCATGCGGCCTGTGCCAGCCGGTCGGCGAGCAGACGCGAATATCCCCAGGGTGGACGTTGCTCTGTGGCGCGACCATCGAGCCATGCGAAGCCCCAACCTGTGACGTCGGCTGATTCGGCCTCCGCGACGAGTTCATCGAAGGTTCGCATGGGTTCATCCTGCCCGCCGCCCTGGACGCAGCGCTACCTGCGTATCCGCGAGTCCCGTCGACCGAGCGCGTTGGACCTCAAATAGGGATACACCCAGTTAGTCCGTTCGCGCGGGTCCAATGGCGGTGAGGGCACGGGACCTTCGACCCGTGCTTCAGCCCCTCTCCGTGCGGATCGTGTGGTGCATGACAAACCTGGTTCCGGCCTCGCGCCGACGTCGCAACACCCTGCTCGTAGTGGCCGCCGCGGTGGGCCAACTCGTGCTGCCGGCCGTGCTCGCTCGCGCCGTCCGGCGCAGCGCCGATCGCGACTGCGCCGACTGCCACGAAGCTTCCACGGACGCGAGTCACGCCGCAGCGTGAACAGCCACTGCTGTCGCCCGTGCCTGACCGGTCGGCATCAAACGGAATCGCGCTCCGCCTAGGATAGGAAGCAAGGTCCTGTCAGGCCTGCGATTCAGGAGCCAACGATGACGACCCGCGCCACGCGACGGTCCACGCACGACGCACCGATCGAGGACCCGGGCTCAGCGAAGCGAGCCGACGCCCGCCGGAATGAGCGCAGCCTGCTCGATGCCGCGGCCACCGTGTTTCTCACCCGCGGGGTCGACGCCCCGGTACGTGCCATCGCGGCCGAGGCCGGCGTCGGAATGGGCACCATCTACCGCCACTTCCCCACCCGCGCGGACCTCATCGTCGCCGTGTACCGGCATCAGGTCGAGGCCTGCGCCAGCGCCGCCACAGCCCTGCTCGAGTCTGAAGACAGCGCCTACCGCGCGCTGGCTGCCTGGCTGGATCAGTTCGTCGACTTCCTCGTCACCAAGCATGGTCTTGCCGCCGCGCTCCAGGCAGATCAGGCCGGGTTCGAGGCGCTGCACGCCTATTTCCTCGATCGACTGGTGCCGGCGTGCGGCACACTGCTGCGCGCCGCGGCCGCAGCCGGGGAGATCCGCAACGACGTCACCGCCTTCGAATTGATGCGGGGCATCGGCAACCTCTGCATCGGCGCCGACACGGCCGAGGACTACGACCCCCGTCGCCTCGCGCGGGTGTTGATCGACGGCCTGGCTCGTCACTGAGCCGGCGCGCCACTCCGGTGCGAAGACTTGCACAAGCGGAACAGCGCTCCATATATTAGCGGAGCACTGTTCCGAATAGGGCGTGCCGCCGTACCGACAGCCGTCGGACCGGCGATCTCAGAAAGGAACGCTCACGGTGCTCGACACCTCGCCAGTCATCTCCGTCAAACCGATCGTCCTGTCCGCCCCGCAACGAGGCGTCGACCTGCAGGTACGCATCACCGCGCCGTTCGCCGGCGACCAGCTACCGCTCGTGCTCTTCGCCCACGGTTTCGGCAAGTCCTTCAACGACTATGCCCCTCTCGTCGACTACTGGACCGCGCACGGATTCATCGTCGTACAACCGACATTCCTCGACTCCAGAACCCTGGCCATCGCGCCGGACGACCCCCGAACCCCGGACATCTGGCGTTGGCGGGTCGACGACCTCGTGCGCGTGCTGGACAACCTCGACACGATCGTCGCCGCCGTGCCCGGCCTTGCCGGCCGGGCCGATCCCGATCGGATCGTGGCCGCTGGACACTCCTGGGGGGCCACCACCGCCAGCTCGCTGCTCGGGGCCCGCGTGATCGGCGCCGACGGCCTGCCGGGCGAGGACATGACCGACCCGCGCGTGCGGGCCGGCGTGCTGATGGCTCTGGCCGGCGACGGGCAGCAGAATCTCACTCCCTTCGCAGCCGAGCACTTTGCGTTCATGAGCCCCGAGTTCAGCCGGATGAACGCGCCCGCACTTGTCGTCGCAGGCGATGCCGACCAGTCCGCGCTGACCACGCGCGGACCCGACTGGTGGACCGACGGCTATCACAGGAGCCCGGGCGAGAAGGCCTTGCTGACCCTGTTCGGTGCCGAACACTCACTCGGCGGAATACCCGGTTACGCCGTCACCGAGACGACCGACGAAGACCCTGCCCGCGTCGCCCTGCTCGCGCGCGTTACCACTGCGTTCCTGGGACACGTCCTCGGCATCGAAGACGCGGCGTGGAAGCGTGAGGTCGCGGAGCTGAGCAGCGCCGGCCACCCGAAGGGTGTGCTGGTCACCGAGTAGGCGCCATGGCCGCTACGGCTGCTGTTCCCACCAGCCACGAGTGTCGACGTGAGCAGCGTCGGCCAGCGCCTCCAGTTCCGCGATCTCCGCATCGGCAAGCTGGATCCGGCGAGCACGGACGAGGCCGTCGATGTGCCCGGACCTGGTCACCCCGATGATCGGTGTCGTCCCCTTGGCGATGGCCCAGGCGGTGGCAACATCGGGTGCGGCGGCACCTTGTTGTTCACCGATCGCGGTCAGCCGGTCGGTGAGCTGCTGCAGAGCCGGCAGGATCCCGTTGTAGGCGGCCGCCCGGCTGCTGCCTGCCGGCATCGGGTTCTGCGGGCTGTACTTGCCGGTCAGCGCACCCTGCTCAAGGACCATGTAGGAGAAGAACGGCACATCGCGCTCGCGGCAGTAGCCGAGGATGCCCGCACGCTCACCTGCCCGGTACAGCAAGCTGAAATGGTTCTGCACCGCTTCCACGCGAAAGCCGGCCTTGCCGAGGATCCCGTCGGCACGAGCTATCTGCGCCACGTTGTGGTTCGAGACGCCGACGTGCCTGATCTTGCCGCTGTCGAGCAACGGGATGAGTGCCGGCGTCCATCGAGCCACGTCCGCCGGGTTGTGAATCCAGTAGAGGTCCACGTAATCCGTGCCCATGCGGGCGAGGCTCTGCTCGAGCATGTCCGCAACCGGATCATCACCATCGCCTGCAAGCTGCGGGGTGAACTTCGCCGACAGCTGGTACTCGCTGCGATCGTAACCGGACAGCGCCCGGCCGAGGACGGTCTCCGACCGGCCAAGACCGTAGGCGACGGCGGTGTCCCACAGCGTCAACCCGTTCGACTGCGCATTCTCGGCCACCTCCCGGAGGCCGGCTTCGGTCAGGTGACTGCCGAAGTAGCCGTCGCCGGCCTGGCCACTGTCTCCCCAGGCCCACGTGCCCAGCGCGATCGCCGGCACTGTCAGCGCGTCGTTCGTCATGTGTTTCCTCCGTTGTTCGATGTCTGCTCGCGTGTCCGGTACCCAGCGAACCCCGAACGGCGGCGATGGAGAAGGTCGAGCGCAGAGGGGGCATAAGCTCGACCCCTGTCGCGCGGCAGGGAGCGGCTAGTCTGGCGAGCATGGTTCAGCAGCCCGGAAATCGCACTGATATCCGGGAGTTCCTTGTCAGCCGACGCGCCAGAATCACCCCAGCGCAGGCCGGATTGCCGAGCAGCCCTCGGCGACGGGTGGCCGGCCTGCGGCGCGAGGAGGTGGCCGTCCTCGCCGGCGTGAGCACCGAGTGGTACACCCGGCTGGAGAAGGGCCACATCGGCGGGGTGTCCGACGACGTACTGCACGCGGTCGCGCGCGCCCTGCGACTGAACGAAGACGAACGCACGTATCTGTTCGACCTCGCCCGCGCCTCGCGACCGGTCAGGCGCGCACAGGGCTGCCGGAGGGATGTCGAGATGCGGCTGCCGGCTCAGGTGCAGTGGCTACTCGACTCGATGACGTTGTCCTCCGCTTTCGTACGCAACGGCCGCACGGACGTCGTCGCGAGCAATGCGCTGGCCCGGGCTCTGTTCGCACCGATGTTCGTGAGCACCACCGCGGACCAACGAGGTTGCCCGAACATTGCCCGCTTCGTCTACCTCGATGCCACCGCGCCGCACTTCTTCCTCGACTGGGACAGTGCGGCCGTCGCCACAGCGGCCCTGCTGCGCGCCGAAGTCGCGCGCGAGCCGCACGACCGCGCGCTGCGCGATCTCGTCGATGAGCTCGCCACACTGAGTTTCGAGTTTCGCCGCCGATGGGCCGCACACGACGTGCTGATGCGACACGACGGCGTGAAGCAGCTACGGCACCCCGAAGTCGACGAGCTCGAGTTGACCTTCCGGTCACTCGACCTACCCCTGTCCGGCAGAGCCGAGCACGAACTGGTGACGTACACGGCCGAACCCGGCACCGCAGCCGAGGACCGGCTCGTCCTCCTTGCAAGCTGGACGGCAACCCCCCAGCCCGCCGGCCGGGCCTGAAGCACGGAGCTATCACCCAGCGCGCTTCCCGCGCCTCTACAACGAGGGCTTCACCGCGCCGACCCGGCAGTGCGTGTCGGTTACCCCGCTGACGCGCGCAGGCAGTAGGGGTGCCCAGTAGCCCGGCTCAGCGCTCCTGTGCGTCATCACGAACCGGCGGGATCCTGAACCGGCGGGCTCGCCGACTTGTCGGCGCCGTAACGGCGGTCCCGGTCTGCGTACTCCACGCAGGCCGCCCAGAGCGCGCGCCGGTCGAAGTCCGGCCAGAGGATGTCCTGTACCACGAGCTCGGCGTACCAGGCCTGCCACAGCAGGTAATTGGAGATCCGCCGCTCGCCTGACGGCCGGATCATGAGGTCCACGTCCGGCATGCTGGGCTCGTACAGGTAGCGGGCGAACACCGCCTCGTTCACCTTGTCGGGATTGAGCTTTCCGCTCTGCACGTCGCGCGCCAACGCCTGCGCCGCGTCAGCGATCTCGGCCCGGGCACCGTAGTTGAGGCACATGTACAGGTGAATCGTGTCGTTGTGCCGCGTCAGCTGCTCAGCCTCGATCAGCTCGGAATAGACGCTGCGCCAGAGCCTGCGCTGCCGGCCGACCCAGTGCACCCGCACGCCGAGCTCGTTCATCCGGTCGCGCCGACGGTGGATCACATCGCGGTTGAAGCCCATCAGAAACCGCACCTCGGCCGGCGACCGCCGCCAGTTCTCGGTGGAGAAGGCATACAGCGACAGGTGCTTGATACCGAGCTCGATCGCGCCCTGCAGCACGTCGAGCACGACTGCCTCGCCGGCCTTGTGCCCCTCCGTCCGAGGCAAACCGCGTTGGTTGGCCCAGCGGCCGTTGCCGTCCATCACGATGGCGACGTGCTGCGGGACCTTTCCTGCCGGCAACTGCGGCGGTCGCGCGCCGGATGGATGCGGGTCCGGCGGCACCGGCTCGCTACGCACTGGCTGCCGCCGTGCCCAGTGCTGCATCGCCGCTCCCACCGCCGTCCATTCCAGGGCCACCATCCGTTGCGACCGAGCCGATCCTAACGAGCAGCGCCGACCCAGGACGTTCTGGCGCAAGGCTTCCGGTCGGTGGCTCCCGTCAGCGCCGTTCGAGCAGCGCCCAGGTGCTGGGCAGCACGAGCGCCGCCAGCGCGGCCTTGATCAGGTCCGTCGCCAGGAACGGGCGGACCCCCAGGTCGATCGCCTGGCCCAGCGACAAGTGCAGGTCCGCGGCCAGCCAGCCGGCCCCGACGGCATAGACGATCACACTGCCGAACACGAACTGGCCCGCGGTCGAGAGCAGGTGCCGGTCGGCGCGACGCTCGGACAGCCGACCGACAGCGCCGGCAGCGAGCACGAAGCCGATCAGGTAGCCGAAGGACGGACCGCCCCAGCCGGAGCCGGCGTGCGCGAACCACGGCAGCCCGAGGCCGCCGGCGAGCAAGTACAGCGCCATACCCAGGCCGGATCGGGCCGAACCCAGTACCGCGCCCGCAAGCAGCACCGCAAAGGTCTGCAGCGTGAACGGAACCGGCGACAGTGGCGTGTGAATGCTGATCTGGGCGCACAGTCCGGTCAGACCGGCCGCCGACAGCACCGCGGCGACGTCGCGCACCCGGCCACCGGGGATCAGATCGACCAGTACGCGCGGGCGGGCGGCCAGCGTCAACGTGCTCACGAGTGGGCGTTCCCTTCTGTCGGGTTGCGGCTGTTCGACCCTAGCAACGCAGCCGGCGGGACCGCTGCGGGACGCCGACCAGCTGTGATTGCTGACCTGTTCCACGTCGCAGCACAGCAGGGCGGTCGTTGCGGCAGACCGCCGATTTCATGGCCGCCGAGCGCGTCTGCTAGTGTTCTCGCTCGTGCCCGGTAGAGATGCCTGGCACCGAACGCACCGCTAGCTCAACTGGCAGAGCAGCTGACTCTTAATCAGCGGGTTCGGGGTTCGAGTCCCTGGCGGTGCACACAGCTTCCGACCCGCAGCAGAGCTGTCGATCACCTCGGCCACGCCCGGCTCACAGCATGGCTTTCACGCCGGAGTAACCTCGGCCTCCCTGACGCATCAGCATGGAGGACGCGATGGCGATCGTGGTTGGTTACGTCCCGACCGAGACCGGTTTCCTGGCAGTCACCGAGGCCGAACGCGAGGCAGCCTCGCTGGGCGTGCCGATCGTGATCGTCAACGTGATCGGGCCCGAGGGTTTCGTCAAGCCGACCGCAGCTGATGAGCGCACGCTGGACGCCGTTGTGGCCGATCTGCAGGCCAAGGGCACCCCGCACCGGCTGCACCAGGTGAACTCGACCGACTCGCCGGCCGAGGTACTGCTCGCGACCGCCGCCGCGGAGAACGCCAAGCTGATCGTGCTCGGCCTGCACCGCCGCTCGCGCCTGCAGAAGGCGTTGCTCGGCAGCACCGCGCAGACCGTCCTGCGCGAGGCCACCTGCCCGGTGCTCACCGTGCCGAACGTCGACGACTAGCGCACAGAACGCGGGCCACAGAACCTGAGAACTACCTGCGCGCGCGGCAAGCTAGCGCACCACCATCGGCTCGGCGCTACGTAGACGATCCGGTTCTGGCCTGCCCCGCCAGCGCGTTCTCGACCAGGTCACGGGCGAACTCGGCGTCCAGCTCGTCCGCCGTGAACAGGATCCGGTAGGCCACCGGTGCCACGATGGCGTTGATCAGGTGCTCGAGCTCGGGGACCTGCTCGCCGCGGCCGAGCGCGCGCTGGCGCAGCAGCTCCAGCTGGGTGCGGTTGAGCTGGCCACAGGCACACGCCGGGCCCTGCGGCACCGCGACGTCCCGCAGCACGCCGCGTCCCTGCGGCGAGGCCATCTCATCGACGTACTGTTCGGTCCAGGCGAGCAGGTCGGTGCCGAAGCTGCCGGTGTCGGCCGGCTCGGACTCCGGCTGCAGCCGCTCCAGTGCCACGTCGGCGAGCAGGTCGGCGAGGTCCCCCCAGCGCCGGTAGATGGTGGATGGAGTTACGCCGGCCCGGGCCGCGATCTGCGGCACCGTCAGCGCCGCCGTGCCCTCTGCCTGCAGTGCCCGCACAGCGTCGTGCACGCCCCGCTGCACCCGTGCGCTGCGGCCGCCGGGCCGGGTCATCGTGGCCATGGCTCCATGCTAACGCAAAGCATTTGCTTTTGCAGCCACTCGCTCGTACGGTCAGTAAAGCAAACTTTTCGCGTTTAGGTCGTCGGGCCAGCCAGCGCCCGGCCCCGGAGGAGGTTCCGATGTCCGTGCTCGCACTCCCCCGCCGGCTCGGCCGCGCATCCGCGTTCGCCCTGCAGGCCGCCACCCTCACCACCTTCTTCGCCGCAGCCAGCGCTCCCACCCCGCTCTACGGGGTCTACCAGCACGAGTGGCGGTTCTCCTCGGTCACCCTGACGCTGATCTTCGCGGCGTACGCGGTGGCGCTACTGGCCGCTCTACTCGTGGTCGGCACGCTGTCGGACCACCTCGGCCGACGACCGGTCCTGGGCGCGGCGCTCGTGTTGGAGGCGCTGGCGATGGGCGTGTTCATCGAAGCGGACGGCGTCGGCAGCCTGCTCCTGGCGCGGATCGTGCAGGGCATCGCGACCGGCTCGGCGATGGGGGTGCTGGGCGCCGGGCTGCTTGAGCTGGAGCATCCGCAGGTGCCGGGCCGCGGCGCGCTGGTGAACAGCGTGGCCCCGCTGATCGGCCTGGCAGCCGGCGGCATCGGCTGTAGCGCGATCGTGCGATGGGTGGCAGCGCCGACCAGAACGGTGTACCTGGTACTGCTGGCGGCGCTGCTCATCCAGCTGACGGGCGTGCTGCTCAGCCCGGAGACGTCAGCTCGCCGGCCGGGTGCCCTGCGGTCACTGCTCCCGCGCGTGGGGCTGCCCGGGTCAGCTCGGGTCGCGATCGTGATCGGCACGCCGGTGACCATCGCCTGCTGGGCACTGGGCGGGCTGATCCTCTCGCTCGGGCCCGCCGTGGCGCGCGGCGTAACCGGCTGGACGTCGCCGCTGCTGGGAGGGTTCCTGGTGCTGCTGCTGTCCGGCGCCGGATCCGTGGCGGTGTACGCCCTGCGCGGCCACAGCGGACCGGCCACCATGCTGCTCGGCACGGCCGGCCTCAGCCTCGGCATGATCGGCCTGCTCGCCGCGATGCAGTACCGGCTGGCCACCGTCTTCCTGGCCAGCACGGTGATCGCCGGACTCGGCTTCGGCGCGGCCTTCTCCGGCGTGATGCGGCTGGTCATCCCGCTCGTCGCCCCTGCCGAGCGCGCCGAGTTGCTGGCCTCGATGTACATCATCAGCTATCTGGCCTTCAGCGTGCCGGCGGTACTCGCCGGCCTGGCGGTCGGCCGGTTCGGGCTACTGCCGACCACCCGGGGTTACGCCGCCGTGGTGCTGGGGCTGGCCGTGCTGGCCGGCCTCGGGCTGCAGCTGAACCAGCGCCAGCGCCGCGAGCTGAGGCGGCATCAGGACCGGTGCATGAGCGCGGATTTTGTACGAAATCACTTGCCGGACTCCTCGACGGCTGCGGATTACGCCTGCGTTTCGTCTCCGGACAACCGTTGACAGCAGTGGCGCGTTCGGCAGAACATAGGGCGCCCGCCGCCGTCGAAGTCAGGAGCGCACGTGTCAACAGTGACCGCCGAACGCCCAGCATCGTCGGACGACGGGGGGAAGGGCCTGAAGTCCGGGGCGTTGGGGTTGGTGTCGAGTGTCGTCATCGGCGTCGCCTCCACCGCCCCGGCCTACAGCCTGGCCGCCACCCTGGGCTTCATCGTCGCCCTGATCGGCCTGCAGTCCCCCTCCGTCGTCCTGCTCGCCTTCGTCCCGATCCTCTTCGTCTCGATCGGCTATCAGCAACTGAACAAGGCCGAGCCTGACTGCGGTACCACCTTTACCTGGGCCACCAAGGCCTTCGGGCCGAAAGCAGGCTGGATGGGTGGCTGGGGAATCATCGCCGCCGACGTGCTGGTGATGGCCAGCCTCGCCCAGGTCGCCGGCCAGTACGTCTTCCTGCTCTTCGGGGCAAAGGGCATCGGCGCCAACCCGACCAGCGGCTGGGTGCTGCTCGTCGGACTGCTGTGGATGGCGCTGATGACCTACATCTGCTATCGCGGCATCGAGATCTCGGCGGCCATGCAACGCTGGCTGCTGACGGTCGAGGTCATCATGCTGACCGTGATGGCCGTGGTCGCGCTGATCCGGGTCTACAGCGGGCACGGCGTCGACGGCACCTCGATCCACCCTTCCTGGTCGTGGTTCAACCCGCTCAACATCAAGGGCGACAACGGCCACTTCTCCTTCAACCTGTTCTCCCAGGGCATCCTGCTGATGCTGTTCATCTACTGGGGCTGGGACTCCGCCGTATCGGTGAACGAGGAGACCAAGGACCGGGACAAGACCCCGGGGCGCGCCGCGATCATCTCCACCATTCTCCTGCTGGCCATCTACGCGCTGGTGTCGGTGGCGGCTCAGGCTTTCGCCGGCATCGGCGACAAGGGCATCGGCCTCGGCAACCCGGACAACCAGAGCGACGTGCTCAGCGTCTTGGGCAGTGCCATCTTCGGTTCATCCGGCTTCGGCACCGTCATGTCCAAACTGCTGCTGTTCATGGTGCTGACCTCGGCGGCCGCGTCGACCCAGACCACCATCCTGCCGACCGCGCGGACCACGCTGTCGATGGCTGTCTACAAGTCGATCCCGCGGACGTTCGCCAAGGTGCACCCGCGCTACCTGACGCCGACCAGCTCGACCATCTGGATGGGAGCGGTCTCGGCGCTGCTGTACCTCGGCATGAACTACTTCGCCAACGGCCAGGTGATCGCCGATGCGGTGACCGCGATCGGGATCCTGATCGCCTTCTACTACGGTGCCACCGGCTTTGCCTGCACCTGGTACTACCGCAAAGAGCTCACCAGCAGCGCGCACGCCTTCTTCATGAAGGGCCTGATCCCGTTTCTCGGTGGCGTGATGCTCTGGGTGGGCATGGTGCTGACCACCATCCAGGACTGGAAGCCGGTCAACAGCTACGTGGTCTGGAACATGCACTTCTCGCCGCACTGGCAGATCGGCTTCGCCTTCCTGCTCGGCGTCGGCAGCGTGATAGTCGGCATCGTGCTGATGCTGGTGGCGATGCGGTACTACCGGCCGTTCTTCGGCGGCCAGACGCTGAACCGCAACACGCCGGTGTATGTGGTGGAAGGCGAACCGCTGGATGGGCTGCTGCCGGACTCCCGCGAGGAGCTGGTGCTACCGCCGAACCCGTCGGACGTCTGACGCGATTCCACTTCGCTGGGTAGCCGACCAGTCACTCAGACGTGCCGTTCTGCTGCGGTGATGATCGAGAACCGGCTTTGACAGCAGGGAGGTTCGCCGGCCGCGCCGGCCGACCGGCAAGCAGCATCGGACGCTCATACGCGGCAGCGACGCGCGTGATCGTTGGCACGCCTGCCAGTTGCCAGGTTCGGCTTTACCTCAGCACCCGGTTCGTGCAGAATCCGTTACGGCCTCTCCGGAGGAAGAGCCGGCCCGCGCACCTCACCCCCCGTGGGTGCGCGGGCCCTTTTCTTGTTGCGCGCTAAACAGATTGACCGGGTCCAGGTTCAGTGCCGGTGTCAAGCGATGGGACCCGAGCCGGTGCTGGGCGTGCCCGCGGGATCGGCCGCATCGTCGGACTCGTCCGCACTGTCCGGCACCGGGCCGATGGCCGCGCCGAGCACGCCGGCGTTCGGCATCGCCACCACGCCGGTGGCCGTGTCGATGTTGGTGTAGATGAGGCCGGTATTGAGGATCGTTCCCTCGAACGGGCCACCCATCGCCCCGGTGTTCACCCGCACCCTCTGGCCCGGCACGAAGGGCCGCGCGAACAGCAGCACCAGCCCGGCGAAGAAGTTCCCCAACGTCTGTTGCGCAGCGATGCCGACCACCACACCGGTGACCGCGCCACCCACCAGCAGGTTGCCTAGGTCGACCCGCAACAGGCTGAGCAGGCCGAGGAACACCGTTGCATAGCCGACGATGTTGACGACAAGGCTGATCGCAGAGCCGGCCGCCGGGCCACCGCGCGCGGTACTGACCCGGCTCAGCTCGCGGGCCAACGATCGGGTTGCGATGACGCCGGCAATGAGGAAGGCCAGGCAGAAGCCGAGCACCACCAGGCCGGCTTGGCCCTTGCTCAGGTCGACCGCCCAGCTGCCGAAACCGACGCGGGACCGGCGGCCGTCGATACCCCCGAGGTGATCGCCGATCCCGTAGCAGACCAGAGCCAGCAACACCGCGGGGATGGCCCGCTTGACGTTGGGCTTGACCTTGGCGTCGATCGATCGCAGCGTCCCCAAGGCGTGTGCCGGGTCGACGATCAAACCGCTGGGCCGGCGAAGCTGGCGCCGGCCGTTGGATGGGTCAGAGCTCATGCGCCCATCATTACCGCACGGTTTGGCTGCCGTCCAAACTCACCGGGGCGGTATCCTCCGCCGCTGACGCGCGCTGGCGGGCCGCGCTTGCCTTGCCGTAGCTGCGGGTGATCGCCTGCAGTGCGAACGTCATCGCGGCGGCGATCGGAACCGCGATCAGGAACCGGATCAGCGCGGTGGTCACGCTCATCGAGCCGGTCACGAACCCGGACCACAGGGCGGTACTGCTCAGCACGACGGCGATCAGCAGGGTCGAGGGCTTGAACATGCGATGTCCTTTCCGGTCGTGGGGATTGCGATCTGAAATCAGGCGCTGATGCCGGCACTCGCGTGCTGCGCTTGCTCGGCCGGGCCGAACAGTCGCATCAGCAGGCTCAACCAGACGAAAGTGCTCGGCCGGCGCTCGTCGAGCAGCGCCAGCGGCAGGTCCAGGTCCCACACCGAGGCCGGGCTGGCGCTCAGCTCGGCAGCGTGCACGACCAGCGCATGCGCGGCCGGCAGCCGGTCGAGAAGCGCGTGGCAGTCTTCCGGCTTCCAGCGCGCATCCACCACCGCCCACAGCTGGTCCGGTCGCAGCGCCGCCAGCAGGTCGGCCGTCCAGCTGTCCTCCGGGTCCTGGGAGTCGGTGGCGACCACCACGATCACCGGCAGGTCGGCCTCGCTGGCTTCCTGGCGCAGCCGGGCGGCCTGGCGGCGGCCGTTGACGGTGCGCATCGCGTCATCCTCGAGCCCGGCGAGGACCAGCTGGCCGGCTGGCAGCCGCAATTGCTTGGCCGCGGCGCGGGCCGCGCGCAGCGCGGGGCCGGATTCGCCGACGATGGCCAGC
>DATAKO010000014.1:0-33331 GCA_036261575.1 Jatrophihabitans sp. | reverse complement strand
GCTTGGCGGTGCTGTCGTCAGTCATACCGACCTCGCAGGGTCTGTGTCGGCCGCCGCGAGCGGGGCCTGGCCGGAACGTCTGTGGTTGACGGGGCCAGCACCCAGCGTAGCCACGCGGCGCTACGACAGCGAGGAACCGCCCGGGCTCAGCCGAAGCGACCGGAGATGTAGTCCTCGGTGCGCTTGTCGGTGGGGTTGGAGAAGATCTTCTGGGTGTCGTCGATCTCCACCAACTGGCCGGGCTTGCCGACACCGGACAGGTTGAAGAACGCGGTGCGCTCGCTCACCCGGGCCGCCTGCTGCATGTTGTGGGTCACGATGACGATCGTGTACTGCTCCTTCAGCTGCTGGATCAGGTCTTCGATAGCCAGCGTGGAGATCGGATCGAGCGCCGAGCACGGCTCATCCATCAGCAGGACCTGCGGTTCCACCGCGATGGCACGCGCGATGCACAGCCGCTGCTGCTGGCCGCCGGACAGGCCCGCACCCGGTTTGTCCAGCCGATCCTTCACCTCTTCCCAGAGGTTCGCGCTGCGCAGCGACCGTTCCACGGTCTCGTCCAGCACCGACTTCTTCTTGCGGCCGGAGTCGAGCTTGAGCCCGGCGACCACGTTGTCGTAGATGGACATGGTGGGAAACGGGTTGGGTCGCTGGAAGACCATGCCGATGGTGCGGCGGACGTTCACCGGATCGACCCGGCTGTCGTAGATGTTCTCGCCGTCCATCAGGACTTCGCCCTCGACGGTGGCGCCCGCGATCACCTCGTGCATCCGATTGATGGTGCGCAGCACAGTCGACTTGCCGCAGCCGGACGGGCCGATGAAGGCGGTGACCGACCGGGGCGCGATGGTGAAGTCGACGCCGGAGACGGCGAGGAACTTTCCGTAGTAGATGTTGAGGTTCTTCGCTTCGATGCGCTTGGCCATTGCCGCTTTCCTTACCTGTCGACCTTGCTGAACCGCGCGATGAGGCGGGCGATGAGATTGAGTGCCATGACGATCACGATGAGGGTGAGAGCAGCGCCCCACACCCGGTCCACCGCATAGTTGTGAATCAACTGGACCTTGCCGTTGACCAGGCCGTAGGTGCCACCGGAGTTCAGGTTCAGCGTCTCAGCGTTGATCATGCTGGGCAGCGAGGCCTGGAAGCCACCGAACAGGTTGGAGTTGATACCCGGTGCGTAACCGACCAGGATCAACAGCGGCGCGGTCTCGCCGGCCACCCGGGCGATACCCAGAATGATGCCGGTCAGGATGCCGGTGAGCGCGGTCGGAACCACAACCCGAAGGATCGTCTTCCACTTCGGGATACCCAGCGCGTAGGAGGCCTCGCGCAGTTCGTTGGGCACCAGCTTCAGCATCTCTTCGGTGGTGCGCACGATGACCGGGATCATCAGCATCACCAGTGCCATCGAGACCAGCCAACCGGCACGTTCACCACCGAAGGTGTTGATGAAAATGGCGTAGATGAAGAGGGCTGCCACGATCGAGGGAATGCCGGTCAGGATGTCCACCATGAAGGTGGTGGTACGGGCCAGCCAGCCCGTGCCGTACTCGACCAGGTAGACGGCCACCAGCAGGCTGATCGGCACCGCGATCACGGTGCACAGGGCGACCTGCTCAACCGTGCCGAGGATCGCGTGGTACGCGCCGCCGCCCGGATCCCGGTAGGTCAGGTTGCGCTGGCTGTGGGTGAACCAGCCGTTGCGGGTCACCGCATGCAGGCCCTTGCTCAGCACCGACCACAGCAGCCACACCAGCGGGATGAGGGCGATGCCGAAGCTCAGATAGACCAGCACCATCGCCACGGCGTTCTTCACCTGCCGGCTGCCACCAGTCCGGCGGCCGATCATGCTGCCGGACGGTGCCACGGTCGCGGTCATACGAAGTCCTTCCGCCGGTTGACGATCGCCCGCGCCGCGGCGTTGACGATGAAGGTCAGTACGAACAGCACCAAGCCGGCCGCGATGTAGGCGCCGGTCTCGGTGCGGCCATTCGCCTCCTGCATGTTGAGTCCGATCAGCGAGGCGAAGGTCTGCCCGCCGCTGAAGATCGAGGAGGTGAACGGAGCACCTACCGGCGGCTTGGACAGGATCAGCAGCACCGCGATGGTCTCACCGAGCGCGCGGCCAAGGCCCAGCATCGCGCCGCTTACCAGGCCCGGACGGCCGTAGGGCAGCACCGCCATCCGGATCATCTCCCACTTGGTGGCGCCCAGTGCCCAGGCCGCCTCGATGTGGAAGTTCGGGGTACGGGCGAACACGTCCCGGGCGATCGCGGTGATGATCGGCAGGATCATCACGGCCAGTACCACCGAGGCGTTGAAGATCGAGCCCGTGGTGACGCCCTTGTTCGCGAACAGCGGTATGAAGTCCAGGTGGTAAAGCGCTCGCTGCACCCCCTCCAGGTGCGGCGCCAGCACATAGATGCCCCAGACGCCGTAGATGATCGAGGGGATCGCGGCGAGCAGGTCGATCACGTAGGCCACGGGCTTACGCAGTGACTTCGGCGCGTACTGGGTGATGAACAGTGCGATGCCGATGGAAACGGGCACGGCCAGCAGCAGCGCGATGATCGAGCTGATCACGGTGACCCAGAGCAGGTCGACGATGCCGAAGCGCAGCGGCTCGGTCCGGACCGAGAACTCGCGCGAGGCGAAGAAGTTGACGTGATCCTTGCCGATCGAAGGAATGGCCTGGGTCAGCAGGAAGACCGCGACAAGGGCGATCAGCAGGATGATGAAGCCGCCGGAGCCGGCTGCCAGCCCGTGAAAGACCCGATCGCCGACCCGCTTGCGGCCACCGGCCATCAGATCACGACCGGCCCCGGAGACCGCTGGGCCGGACGGGACACTGACCCCGACCGGTTGGCTCGAGCCGACGATAACCTCCTGCACCGGAGGCGGCGGAGCGAGCTGCTCGTCCTCACCGTCGCGTCGCGTCATGCCTGGATCGTTGCTCCCTTCGAGCGGCTGCTGCGCGGGTTGGGACGGCGCCGGGGCCGGGCGGGCACCCCGCCGCGTGGCGGTCGGTTCTGAGTCTGGCACGGCGGCCTCGTCTCCCGTTCTCACAGGGTCGGCCCTGCCGGGACAGGGATCGTCCCGGCAGGGCCGTCAGGCGTCAATCAGGTCAGCTGATCGAGTTGATCGCGGACTGCACCTGGCTCTGCACGCTGCTCGGAAGTGCGGCGTAACCGAGGTCGTGCACGCTGTTCTGCGCGTCGGTGCTGGAGATGTAGCTCATGAACGACTTGACCAGCTTGCCCTGGTTGGCGTCGGCGTACTTGGAGCAGACGATCTCGTAGGTGACCAGGATGATCGGGTATGCCCCCGGCGTCTTGGTGGCGTAGTCGAGCTTCAGCGACAGGTCGCCAGGACCGCTCGGGGCAACCTTGGCGGCCGCGACAGCCTTACCCGCGGAGTCGGCGGTCAGCTCGACCGGTCCGGTGCCGTTGTCGATCTTGCCCATCTGCAGGTTGTTCTGGATTGCGTAGGACCACTCGACGTAGGCGATCGAACCGTCGGTCGACTGCACGGCCTGGCCGACCAACTGGTTGCCCTTCTTGCCCTGGCCCGCGCCGGCCCAGGTCTTGTCCGGCTTGATGGTCCACACGCTCGGCGCGGAGGCGGCCAGGTAGCGCTCGAAGTTCTGCGTGGTGCCCGAGGCGTCGGAACGGTTGAACACCGAGATTTTGGTGGCCGGCAGGTTTGCCGAGGTGTTGATCGCCTTGATCGCCGGGTCGTTCCACATGGTGATCTTGCCCAGGAAGATCTTGGCCAGCACGTCCGGCGTGAAGACCAGGCCATCGACGCCCTTGAGGTTGTAGCCGACCGCGATCGGGCCGGTCACCATCGGAAGGTCGATCGCCTGGCTGCCGCACGCCTTGGTGGCGGCGTCGACCTCGCCCTTGGTCGGGTCGAGGGCCGCGTCGGAACCGGCGAAATCGACCTGCTTGTTGCTGAAGTCCTTGATGCCCTGCCCGGACCCGCCGCCACCGTAGTTGATGGTCGAGCCCGAGCACTTGGACTGGTAGTCCTTGATCCACTGGTCCATGGCGTTCTGCTGGGCGGTCGAGCCGTCGGACTTCAGCGTGCCGGTGGCGCAGTTCAGGCTGCTGGAGCTGGAGCTGCTGCCGCTGGCCGAGGAGGAGCCGCCGCTGCCGGCGCTCGCGTTGCTGTTGTTGTCCGAACCGCACGCGGTCAGCGCAACAGCGCCAGCCGCGAGTCCGGCGATGAGAGCTGCACGGGTGATCAACACTCGTTTCCCTTCCGTCTTCCGTCGGGCTGCGTCTCACCTACCAAGTCGGCGCAGCCAAGTTCTCCGGTCATCCGTTGTGGTGACGCGGCCGACGCTAAGGAGCCGACATGGACGGTCGGGAGAGGCATGGTGAACACGAGGTGAACGGCTTCGACAGCTCGGTGAACTATCAGGTGGCCCCACCGTGGACAACAGGTGAAATCAGGCGTGTGGGCCTTTGATCACGACAACCCGGGCGTGTACAAGCGGCCCCACGCGTAGAGCTGCCACTGGCAGGCCCCGGACGCTGCCGGGATTCGTCGCTCAGCGCGCGGCGTACTGGACGTCGCGGGAGAACTCGGTGAAGCCGGCTTTGCGGTACAGGTGCACGGCGGCCGGATTGTCCGCCTCGACGTAGAGCAGGCAGCTGCGCAGCCCGAGGTCGAACAGGTGCCGCAGCCCCACGTTGAGCAGCACAGTGCCCAGCCGCAGGCCCTGCGCCAGCGGCGCGATGCCCAGCACGTACACCTCACCCAGCGGCGGGCTGAATTCGGCGTGCACCTTCGTCCAGTGGTAGCCGAGTAGATCGTCACCCTGCCAGGCGAGGAAGAACCCGGCCGGGTCGAACCAGTCCGCGGCCAGCCGCTGGTCCAGCTCTGCCTGGCGCCACGCGCCCTGCTCGGGGTGATGTTCGAACGCGCGCTGGTTGACCGCCAGCCACGCAGCGTCGTCCCGGCCCGGGCGGAACGGGCGGATCGAGATGCCGGCCGGCGGGTTCAGCACGTCCAGCCCGGTCAGCGGCGCGCGCAGCTGCAACAGCGTGCGGACCGGCACCAGCCCCGCCGCCTCGGCAGCATGGCCGGCGACCGCTGCAGCCCCGTGCGCCCACAGCCGGGTCTGCGGATCGAGCTCGCGCAGCGCGGTGAGCAACTCGGCCGCGAGCTCGTCGGAGGTCGCGACCAGCTCGGCCTCGCCCTCGTGCAGGCGCGCGTAGCCCTGAACCTGGTCGCTGGCATCCCGGCCGAGCAGATGCGCGCCCGGACCGGTCAGCCCGAGCATGCCGTCCTCGCTGATGGGCGGGTTGTCCCGGGCGCCGGGCGCGCTGGCCACCAGCGCGCGAACAGCATCCACCTCCGCCGGCGTGAGCTGGTCGAGGCGTTCGATCACACCTGCAGAACCTAGACCTCCGCGCGGCGTACGACCTCGGCGGCTTCGGCCACCGCTGCGGCCGCCGCACCGTCGGCATCGTCGTCCTGCTGCTCGGCTCGTGCCCGCTGCAGGTCGGCCGGCTTGACGAACTTGTAGCCGACGTTGCGGACGGTTCCGATCATCGCCTCGTACTCCGCTCCCAGCTTGGCCCGCAGCCGGCGCACGTGCACGTCCACGGTGCGGGTGCCACCGAAGTAGTCGTAGCCCCAGACCTCCTGCAGCAGGTGCGAGCGGGAGAACACCCGGCCCGGGTGCTGGGCCAGGAACTTCAGCAGCTCGAACTCCTTGTAGGTGAGATCGAGGGTGTGGGTCTTGAGGCGGGCGGTGTAGGTGGCCTCCTCGATGGTGAGGTCCCCGACCTTCACCACCCCCGGCTCGCCCTCGGTGATCGCATCGCGCCGCGCCACCGCCAGCCGCAGCCGGGCGTCCACCTCGGCCGGGCCCGCCGTGTCCAGCAGCACGTCATCGACGGCCCAGTCGGCCGACAGCGCGATCAGCCCACCCTCCTTGAGCACCACCAGCACCGGCACGTCCACCTCAGTGGCCGACAGCACCTTGGCGAAGGCGCGCGCGTTGGCGAGGTTGAACCTGCCGTCGATCAGCACCGCCGCCGCGTTCGAGTCGAGCAGTGGGGTCACGTCGAACTCGGAGACCGTCACCTGATGGCCCAGCAGGCCCAAGGCGGGCAGCACCTCGGTGGTCGGTTGCGCGGCCGTGGTCAGGAGGGAGATTTCCATAACGCGCCTCCCGAGCAAGAAGCTTCGGCACTCTCGGTAGAGAATACGGATCATGTGGGGTCCGGAGCCGGTGCGTCTTTGCACTGACGACGACATAGTTCTAACCGCTGACTATTACGCACGTGTTTCCACCGGGCCCAGCTACCTGCTCGCGCACGGCTTCACCGGCTCGATCAGCCGGCCCGAGGTGCAGGCGGTGGCCACCCATCTGCTGGAACGCGGCAACTGCGTCCTGGCCGTGAATTTCCGGGGCCACGGCACCTCTGCCGGGGTGTCCTCGATCGGTGCGGACGAGGTTGCCGACGTCGCCGCCGGGCTGGCCTGGCTGCGGGCAAGGCGGCCCGGTGTGCCGGTGATCACCCTGGGCTTCTCGATGGGCGCCTCGGTGGTGATCCGGCACGCCGGACTGGCGCGGTTGCACGGCCAGGACGCGGCCGAGGCCGTGATCGCGGTCAGCGGACCCGGCCGGTGGTACGAGCGCGGCACCAAGCCGATGCGGCGGCTGCACTTCGGGGCCGAGACCAGGCTCGGCAAGTGGGCGCTGGCCAGGTTCTTCAAGACCCGCATCGGCGAAGGTTGGGAGTTGCTGCCGGTGTCGCCCGTGGAGGTGGCCGGTCACATCACCGCACCGGCGCTCATCGTGCACGGCGACGCGGATCCGTACTTCCCGCTGGCCCATCCGCGGATGCTGGCCGGCATGATCGGCGGCGCGGAGCTGTGGATCGAACCGGGCATGGGGCATGCGGAGAACGCGGTGACGCCGGCCTTGCTGGACCGGATGGACGAGTGGGCGCACACAGCGCTGTCTGGGACGATTCAGCAATGAGCGACGACGAGCAGCTGGTCACGTCCGACGAGCCGGCGCAGGCTGCGGTGGCCTCGACCGCGGCGGCTGACGGGTCGCTCGCCCCGTCTTCGGGGATGAACCACATCCAGCTCGCGGCGCTGTCCGGGGTGCTCGCCGGGGCGCTTGCGATCGGTGCCGCGATCGGACCGGTCGCAACGCTGGTGGCGGTCGCCCTCGTGCAGGTGGTGCTGGTGCCCTCGTGGGTGCTGGGCAATGACCTGCCCGGCCGGATCGGTGCACTGGCGCTCGGCCTGCTCGCCTCGGCCGGCGCCGATGCCGCCGTCATGCACTGGCACAGCAGCGGTTACTCACCGCTGCTCGGGGTGCTCGCGGTCGCGGTCCCGCTGATGTTCGCCCACCAGCTGACGCGCGGCGTCGTGCGAACCCGGGTGGTCGAATCGCTGGCCGGCATCACCGTCCTGATCATCGCCGGCGTTGCCGCCGCCGGCCTGATCGTGCTGCGCTACGAAGCTGACGGGCGCACCATCACGCTGGCGGTCACCGGTGCGCTCGGGCTGGCCCTGGTCGCGGCGCACCTGACCGACGCGGTGCTGCCCTCGCCCCGCTTCGACCCGAGCATGGACCGCGGATTGCCGGCCGTGGTCGTCGGTGTGGTGGCCGGCGGCGTCGTCGGCTACCTGGTCAGTCGCCATCTGATCGACTTCGCCGGTGGCCGGTCGGCCTTCGTCGGTGCGGCCGTGGGTGCGGTGGCCTGCCTGATCTCGATCGGCGCCAGCTTCGCCGATCCGGATGCGGCCCAGCTGCGCAGCGGTGCGACCGATGAGACCCGTGGGACGGTGGCCGGGGACGCTGAGGCCGGGACGGCCGTCGAGCTCCCCGATGCCGAGCCGGAACTGCCGCCGCGTCAGCCGTCGGCCCGGCTGGCCCGGTTGCGCCCGGCTGGCGCGGCCGCACTGACCGTGGCCTTGACGATCCCGGCGGCCTACGTCCTGACGAACGCGCTCACCGGCTGAGCTACGCCGGGTGACGGGGCGCCCCGCTTGGCTCAGCCGGGCCAGGCTCGTTAGGCTGGGGCCATCATGGGACAGCTGCTGACCTCTCGCCGCGCGGTGGATCTGTGCCGCGTCGGCAGCGCGCTGTGTCCGTCCTCCCACGTCGGCTAGCCCCGTTGCGGCTTCGCTGACCTTCGCGCCCGGCTGCGCGCTTCCTTCTGCTTTCGCGCGCCCCGGCGACCCATGGGCATGGGCCCATCCTCATCTGTAAGCAAGTTTGCGCCTGTTGCGACAGGCCTATCTGCAAGGGAGACATCACCATGAGCCGCGCTGACGCGCTCGTCACGGCCGACTGGGCCGAAGCCAATCTGGACACCCCCGGGGTGGTGTTCGTCGAGGTCGACGAGGACACCTCCGCCTACGACGGCGGCCACCTCAAGGGGGCGGTGAAGCTGGACTGGAAGACCGAGCTGCAGGATTCGGTGATTCGCGACTTCGTGTCCAAGGAGCAGTTCGAGCAGCTGCTGTCGGCCAAGGGCATCGCCAACGACGACACCGTCGTGCTCTACGGCGGCAACAACAACTGGTTCGCCGCGTACGCCTACTGGTACTTCAAGCTGTACGGCCACGAGGCGGTCAAGCTGCTCGACGGTGGCCGCAAGAAGTGGGAGCTCGACGGCCGGGAGCTGTCGAAGGACGCTGTGTCGCGGCCGGCCACCGAGTACAAGGCCAAGGACCAGGACTTGAGCATCCGGGCGTTCCGTGACGAGGTTGTGGATGCCATCGGCAACAAGAACCTGATCGACGTCCGCTCGCCTGACGAGTTCTCGGGCAAGCTGCTCGCGCCGGCGCACCTGCCGCAGGAGCAGTCGCAGCGGGGCGGTCACATCCCGACCGCGCTGAACGTGCCGTGGTCCAAGGCGGCCAACGAGGACGGCACCTTCAAGAGCGACGACGAGCTGCGCGCGCTCTACGGCGAGGCCGGCCTGGATACCGGCAAGGAGACCATCGCCTACTGCCGGATCGGGGAGCGTTCCTCCCACACCTGGTTCGCCCTGCACGAGCTGCTCGGCGAGCAGAACGTGAAGAACTACGACGGGTCCTGGACCGAGTACGGCTCGCTGGTGGGCGTGCCGATCGAGAAGGGTGTCCAGTAATGCGAGTGAGCATCGAGCGCAGCGAGGCGCGGAGCGAGCGGTCCGATGAGCGCTCGCGCGAAGAGGGGGTCCAGTAATGTGCGGAGCCCCGGCGCAGGCGCCAACGCTGCCCTCGCATGTGGATCTGGAGAAGGAAACCGTCATCTACGGCGTGGTGACCTCGGCTGACGGCGCCCCGGTGCCGGCGGCCTACGTTCGGCTGCTCGATGGGACAGGGGAGTTCACCGCTGAGGTGGTCACCTCGGCCACCGGTGACTACCGGTTCTTCGCCGCGCCCGGCCAGTGGACGTTGTCGGTGTTGCACAACTCCGGCTCGACCCGCCGTCCGGTGGTCGCCACCGGACCCGGTCTGGTCGAAGTAGCCCTGCAGCTGACCTAACCCCCAGCTTCCCTTCGCATTGTGCGGCCCGAAAGGACGCGATTCGGCCCGAATCCAGGTCCTTTCGGGCCGCACAATGCGGTAAACCGGGACGGGTCAACCGGCCATGGCAGCCAGGTAGCGGCGCACCATCAGCTGCTGCACCAGCCGGCCGGCCGGGCCGCCGAGCCGGGCGTACCACGCCTCAGGCCGGCTTATCGAGCTCACCACACACCAGACCGAGTTGTCGTCCCGGTGCTCGACCATGAACTGCTCCACGCCCCGTTCGGCGTGCCCGGGCAGCGTGAGGTAGGAAAATCCCGCGCGGCGTGGCTCCCGCACGACCGTGGCCACCCGGCACGGAGCCTGCACCGGACCCAGCCGCTGCAGCACCGTGGTGCCCGGCTCCGGGCGTTCGGCGGTTGCGTCGATGCGCAGCCCGGCCTGCCGCAACACCTGCCAGCTCAGCACCCGTGCGGCGGCGCGCTCGAAGACCTGGTCGCCGGTGCCGGCCCATCGCTCGAGCCGCAGCCGGTGGAATCCCGGCGGGCACGGGCCGCCCGCATCGCCGGTGAAGGTGGGTTCGGCGCTCAACACCCGCTCCAGTCGCGCGTCCATCAGTAGACCAGTGCCTGGACGCCGGGCCGCAGGATCTCGTCGACGAAGCTCGCCGAGCCGGCGATCCGGGCGCCGTCCACCAGCGCGTCCGGCTCGATGCCTCGCCGCTGGGCGCACTGCGTGCAGACGGTCACGCTGCCCGTCATCAGCACAGTGCGCAGCAGCTCGGCCAGCGGTGCCGAGTGCGGCAGGCTGAATCGCTCGGCGCGGCCCGGCACCCCGAACCAGGCGGCCTCGCCGGTAAGCCAGAGCGAGACCGGAACGCCGGCCGCAGCCGCGGTGGCGGCAACCGTGAACGCCTGCGCACAGCGCTCGGGCTCGTCCGCACCGGCGGTGCACTTGACCACGAGCGATCTCACATCCGGGGGTGCGGTCACGGCGACTATCCTCACGGTTATGGCAACGTTCTACACCATCTTGCTCATCGTCGCGTTCCTCGCTATCGCCGGGATGACCGTGCTGATCCTGAGCAAGCTGTTCGCCGGCCAGCAGTAGCCGGCCGAGTCGGCGGGAGCCCCCGTGCGCGACGTGCCGGTGCTGTCGGACACCACCGACCTGCGCACCGGCCCTGAGATCCATGAAGCCCTGCTGGCGGTGCTGCCGCTGGTGGGTCGCTGGTCCGGCCACGGCGCCGGCGTGCATCCGAGCACCGGCGATGCCTTCGACTACGCCCAACGGGTGAGTTTCCGGCACGACGGCCGACCGTTCCTGGCCTACGAATCGCACACCTGGCTGATCGACGACGACGGGACGGTGCTGCGGGGCGCCTTTCGCGAGAACGGCTTCATCCGTCCCGGCTCGCACGA
Source organism: Jatrophihabitans sp. (assembly GCA_036261575.1). Taxonomy (GTDB): domain Bacteria; phylum Actinomycetota; class Actinomycetes; order Mycobacteriales; family Jatrophihabitantaceae; genus Jatrophihabitans_A. The sequence goes on along the minus strand of DATAKO010000014.1, from coordinate 22,412 downwards.
GGACGCTCCCGAGCTGGTACTGGCCACGGCGGCCGGCCTGGTCGAGATCTTCGCCGGCCTGGCGGGCGACCGCCGCTGGGAATTCGCCACCACCGCGGTCGGCTTCACCCCGAGCGCCAGGCAGGTGTCCGGTGAGCGGCGGCTGTACGCGCTGACCGCCGACGACGAGCTGGCCTACGTCCAGGAGCTCGCGCTGCAGCCGGCGGAGTGCCGGCCGCACCTGAACGCGCGATTGACCCGGGACCGGTCCGGGCAGTAGAAAACCCCGAGCCGGCTCACGGTGAGCCTGGTGCCGGTCGGACAAGCCCGGCGACTCGGGGTTCTGGTGGGTACCGCTGCCACGAGGGCTAGGCGGCAACCTCCGCGTGTGTCCGATAGCACTTCAAGTCTCGGACCACCTCCCTTCCCTTACGCCACTCACGGTACGACGCAACGGTTTCCGGTGCCAGCACATTTGTGCACGGCGCCGGACTTCAGAACCCGGCCAGCTCGCGCAGCTGCTCGGTGACGTCGGGCTTGCCCTCCACGGCAGTCCCGTCCAGCGTGCGGACCGGGGCGACGCCGCGGCCGGAGCTGACCAGCCACAGGCCGTCCGCGGCGTGCAGCTCGGGCACCGTTGCCCGGCTGTAGCTCGTCGCCCAGCCAGCCCTGCTGGCCGCCTGGAACAGGGCCTGCTGGGTGATCGAGGCGAGCACGCCGGCGCCGTCCACCGGAGGCGTGTGCAGGCTGCCGCCGGACAGCCACACCGCGGTCGAGGTCGGTGCCTCGAGCACGAACCCGTCGCTGCTGACGAACAGCACGTCCTGGGCACCCCGCCGGCGGGCCTCCCGCAGCGCTGCCACGTTCACCGCGTAGGACAGCGTCTTCACGCCGCCCAGCAGCCAGCGCGCCTGCTGGTAGCCACTGCTCGGCAGGCCGCGATCGAGCGTGACCAGGTCGATGCCGTCCCGCTGCCGCCGGGTCTCCGCGGCCAGTGGCAGCAGGGTCAGCACGCCGGTGACGGGGCCGGCCGGACTGCTCTCGCGACCGCGGGTGAGCATCAGCCGCAGCATCGCCTCGCCCGGCAGCCGCCACTGCGCCAGCGCGTCGGCGATCAGCTGCTGCCATGCCGACCGGTCGATCGGTGGCAGGTCCAGCCCGGCGCAGGAGTGGTCGAAGCGGTCCAGGTGCGCATCCAGGTGATCGATCCGGTGTCGACCCCGATCGTCGGTGACGACCCGGGTCGCCTCGAAGCAGCCGTCGCCGCGGGTCAGGCCCAGGTCATCGGCGGCCAGCACGGGCGTGCCGGGCGGCACCGGGCCCAGTCCGAGAACCGCCACCACGCCCTGCTCGCCGGAGATCGTCACGGGCCGAGAGCCTACCGGCGCAACTACAGTGGACTGTGTCATGAGCCATCCGCATCACCAGTCCGAGCGCGCCGTACCGCTGGCAGAGCGGCTGCGTGAGCGGGGCATGCGGATGACGCCGCAGCGCCAGCGCGTTGTGGATGCCGTGACCCGTCTCGTGCACGCCACGCCGGACCAGGTTGCCGAGCTGACCCCGGACGTCGACCTGACCACGGTCTACCGGACGCTGGAAACCCTGGAGCAGATCGGCGTGCTGGCCCACACCCACCTCGGGCACGGTGCACCGTCCTACCGGCTGGCCGGCGACGATCACATCCACGTCGTCTGCCACCACTGCTCGGCTGTCGTCGAGGCGCCGCCCGGACTTGCCGACGAGCTGTTCCAGCGATTGCGGTCCGAGCGCGGCTTCATGGTGGACCGTTCCCACTTCACCGTGTTCGGCAGCTGTGCCGAATGCCTGTCGAAAGGCCGTCATGTCTGACTACCGCTCGCCGTTGCTGGACTGGCCCGCGGCCGTCCCCGCAGACGGTGCCGATGCCGGAATCGCGTGGCATTACGGCGATCCGCTCGGTGAGCAGCGGCGTGCCGCGGAGGGCGCCGGGCTGCTGGACCTCTCTCACCGGGACGTGCTGATCGTGCCCGGACCGGACCGGCTGGAGTGGCTGCATGCGATCTGCTCGCAGCACGTCACGCTGATGCGTCCGGGCGATTCGACGCAGGCGCTGGTGCTGTCGCCGAACGGGCACGTGGAGCAGCACTGGGTGCTGACCGAGTTCGCCGGCCAGATCTGGCTGGACACCGAGCCCGGGGCCGCCGACGAGGTGCTGGCCTACCTGCTGAAGATGCGGTTCCTTAAGCGGGTGGAACCCGCGGTGGTCACCGGCGACTGGGCGCTGCTGGCCGTCACCGGTCCGGCCGCCGCCGCTGTGCTCGAGCGCGCGGGACTGCCGGTGCCCGCCGAGTCGGCGCAGCCGCTGCCTGGCGCTGACGGCGGGTTCGTCAGGGCTTTCGCTGCGCGCTTCGAGCTGCTGGTGCCGCGGCCGCGGCTGGCCGAGTTCGCCGAGCTCCTGCGCCAGGCCGGAGCTGCACCGGTCGGTGCCTGGGCCGCCGCGGCGGATCGGGTCGAGCGACGGGTGCCACGGCTCGGCGTGGACACCGACCACCGCACGCTGCCGCACGAGGCCGGCTGGATCAACGTTGCGGTGCACCTGGACAAGGGGTGCTACCGCGGCCAGGAGACGGTGGCGCGGGTGCAGAACCTGGGCAAGCCGCCCCGCCGGCTCGTGCTGCTGCATCTGTCCGGCGACAGCGAGCAGCTGCCGCCGCCCGGCAGCCCGGTCGAGCGAGCGGGCCGGGTGGTCGGCTTCGTCGGCACCGCCGTGCAGCACTACGAGTACGGGCCGGTGGCGCTGGCCATCGTCAAGCGAGCCGTCATGATCGAGGACGAGCTGGTGATCTCCGGCCAGCCGGCGCGGCTCGACCCGGACGACGCCGAGGTGGTCCTGCCCACCGGCTTCGCGGGCCGCAGCGGCCCGGCAGCGACGTCGGTCTGAGGCCGGCACCGGTGTCCGGCTGAAACGGGGGCCGTGACTTCCGGCCCAGATGCCGGTTCAGGTGAGTACGCGGTAGCCGAGCGCGGCCGCGCCGATACCCAGCGCGCAGCTGAGCACCACGTAGGCCGCCGCGCGGCCGGCGAGCTTGCCCTGCACCAGCTCGACGCCCTCCACGGAGAAGGTCGAGAAGGTGGTCAGGCCGCCACAGAAGCCGGTGCCGAGCAGCGCCTGGGCGTCCGCGGACCAGTGGTGGCGCGCGACGGCGCCGGCGATGACGCCGAGCACCGCACAGCCCAGTACGTTGATCAGCAGGGTGCCGAACGGGAACCGGACCCCGTGCCGCGACTGCACCCAGCGGTCGAGCAGGTACCTGGACGGGGCGCCGACCGCGCCACCGAGGAACACCAGCAGCAGGGTCATGGCAGGTCCGGATCCAGGTCGAAGAACCGGATCGCTCGCGGCGCGAGGCGTCGCATGACGGCCATGCCCGCCGTGGCGAGCAGCAGGCCGCCGACGATGCTGGCGGCGAGGTAGGTCAGTGCCGGTTCCACGGGAAGCTGCTGCGCCTGCACGGCGAACGTCGAGAACGTGGTGAAGCCGCCGAGGATGCCGGTGCCGAGGAACGGACGCAGCCAGTCCGGCGCGTTCCAGGTCTCGGTGACGGCGATGACCAGCATGCCCAGCAGGAAGGCGCCGAGCAGGTTGATGCCGAGCGTGGTCTGGGGAAGCCGGTGCGCGCCGTCCGGCCATATCCTGCCCAGGGCGTACCGGGCGATGCTGCCCAGGCCGCCACCCACCGCGATCAGCAACACACGCAAGGGCACGCCGCTACCTCCATCGTCACTGGGCCCGGCCGTGCGGCCGAGCCTGAAGGTAGGGACTGTTGGCAGCCGTGTGGTCGGCATGCGGTTTCGGCGAGCCCCACCGCCGTCCGTCTCAGCGTAACCGGCGCCCGGCCGGCTCAGGCGATCGGGTCCAGGGGCACCGAGCCGCTGGGCGCGGCGCTGATCCGGCTGGAGTAGATCGAATAGCCATCGATCCAGCGGGTGATCGCGGTGGCGACGGCGGTGGCCACGATCATCGGCACCATCAGGGCGAAGCCGCTGTGGGTCAGTTCCAGCACCAGCACCAGGCCGGACAGCGGCGCCTGCATCGCCGCGCCGATCATCGCGGTGGCACCGATCATCGCGTACGCCCCGGTCGGCGCGCCGCTCCAGAGCTGCCCCCAGACCAGGCCCAGGAAGCCGCCGAGAACGGCGCCGGTGCTCATCACGGGGGTGAACAGGCCTCCCGAGGCGCCACTGCCCAGGCAGGCCGCCGTGATCAGCGGCTTCAGCAGGCTCAGGGCGCCGAGCAGCGCGAGGCTGCCCAGCCCCAGGAACGCGTCGTGGGCCATACCCTTGCCGTTGCCGTACAGCTGCGGATACGCCGTGCCCAGTGCGGCGAGCACCGCGAAGGCGAGCAGCGGGGCGAAGATGGACGGCACCCCGGTGACGCGGTGATGCGACAGCCAGCCGATGAGCCGGATATAGGCCGCGGCCAGCACCCCGACGATCGGGCCGATGATGACCGCCCACACCACGAGCTGCGGATGCAGGGTGAAGGCCGGCACGTTCACGTAGGTGGCGTGCTGGGGCAGCAGCAACCATGCGGTCATGGTGGCCACCCCGGAACACGCCAGCGCCGGCAACACCGTCGGCAGCGTGATCGAGCCGAGCAGCACCTCAGCGGTGAACAGCGCACCGCCCAGCGGCACGTTGTAGACGCACGCCAGCCCGGCGCCGCCGCCGCAGGCGACCAGAAAGCGCTGCTGGGCCGGGCTCAGCTTGCCCCATTCCGACAGCAGGTTGCCGGCCACGCCGCCCAGCAGCTTGGGTGCCGCCTCCCGCCCGAGCGAGGCACCCAGCCCCACCACGATCTCCGAGATCACCGCGGTGCCGAAACTGCGCCGGAACGACAGCCTGCCCTCACCCGTCCAGAGCACCTCGTCCACCTCGGACTTGCGCCCGGGCGTGAAGCGGCGCAGGAGATACCAGGCGGGCCCGCCGAACACGCCGGCGATAAGCAGCGGCACGGTCCGGTGCACCAGCCCGGTGCCGGCGACCGCTGCGGTGAAGCCGTTGCCGGACTCCGGCGTGCCCCACGCCAGATGCTCGACGGTGAAGAGCAGCAGCATCATCAGGTCGCCGAAGAGTCCGGTGGCGACTCCGGTGACGACGACCAGGCCCCAGAACCTGATGGTGAGCCGGGCATCGCCGTCCCCGGTGACGTTCGGCTGCAGCATGGCGCCGCGCCCGGACGGCAGCCGCCGCTTGAGCAGTGGTGGCGGGACCCGCTCTCGCTCGTTGGCTGGCACGTGCTGCCCTTTCGCCGGGCCGAGCCCACCGGAATCAACTGGCTCGGGTGCAGAACAGTTCGGTAACAGAGCTATTGTAGGTTGCGTGACGGGCCGGCCGAGCGAGGTGGATGCCTGGACGCTCACCGCGGTGGTGACCCGGCTCCGCCGGGTGCTCCGGGCCAGCATCCGAAGCGAATACCCGTGGGAGTCGCTGCCGATGGCGCAGGTGGAGTTGCTGCAGCGCCTCGCCGACGAGCCGGGCCTGCGCCTGAACGATCTGGCAGCCCGGCATCGGCTGGCCAGCAACACCGTCAGCACGCTGGTGCAGCAGCTGGTCACCGCCGGTCTGCTGGCCCGGCGGCCGCACCCGCAGGATCGCCGCGCCGTCGAGCTTCGCTTAACCGGGGACGGCGCCCGGGTGCTGGCCGACTGGCAGGCCTCGCACGAGCGGCGCTTCGCCGAGGCGATGGCCGGGCTGCCCGCCGCGGACCGGCGCGCCATCGGCGCCGCGCTGCCGGCGCTGTCCCGGCTGGTCGATCAGCTGGAGCGCACGCTTGCCGTCGAGCCGCCAGGCTGAGCGCGCGGGCCGGCCTGGTCGAAGCTGCCGGCCACCTCGGCCTGCACCGCGGCTTCGAACCGCACGGGTGCCTCGAAATTGGCCTTGCGTGCGGCCCGGCGCAGCACCACCAGCAGCGCCGGACCGGCCAGCAGGATCAGTACGAAATTGGTGACTGCACGGCCGGTGTCCCAGCCCAGCGAGGTGGTCGCGTCGAAGAGCAGGTAGCGGTGCCACTGCTCGGTGAACGACAGCCCGGGTAGGTAGGAGATGGAGCTGCTGCGATCCACCGAGAACGGCCAGAACTGCAGGTTCAGCAGGAACCCGAACAGGTATCCCGACAGCGAGCCGTAGCAGGCCAGCATCAGCACCTCGACCCGGCCGCGGGCCCGCGGCAGGACGCCGGCGAGCAGGCCGACGAAGGCACAGCCGAACATCTGGTACGGCAGCCACGGCCCGACGCCGCCGGTGAGCAGGGCGGAGGCGAACAACGAGGTGCAGCCGAGGGCGAAGCCGAAGCCCGGCCCGAACACACGGCCCGCCAGCACCAGGATGAAGAACACAGTCTCCACACCGGCGGTGCCCGCCCCGAGCGGGCGCAGCCCGGCGCTCACCGCCGAGAGCACGCCGAGCATCGCAAGGGCTTTGGCATCGATGCCGCCGTCGGCAACCTCGGCGAAGACCACCGCCAGCACCACCACCAGCACCACGCCGAAGAGCAAGGTCGGGGTGTAGGTGTCGGCGAACTTGCCGGGCGGCACCACGAACGGCCAGACGAAGGACACCAGCCCGACGAAGGCTGCCAGCGCGAGCGCCAACCTGGCCCGACGATGCAGCCGGATGGCGCGGGTGCGGGCCGGCGCGACGGTGCTCATCCGGCCAGCGCCGTGGCAACTTGGCTGACCGTGAGGAACGGCAGCGGGTTGAGGATCTTGGCCGTCTGTGGCGCGAAGGACGGCGAGGCGACGATGACCTCGGCGGTCGGCCCGTCGGCCACCACGTCGCCGTCGGCCAGCACTACCACCCGGTCGGCGGCGCTAGCCACGAATTCGACGTCGTGGGTGGAGATCAGCACGCTGCGACCGCCGGCCGCCAGCTCCTCGACGATCCGGATCAGGGCCTGTTTGGCGGTGTAATCCAGGCCCCGGGTCGGTTCGTCGAGCAACAGCACCGGTGGCGTCGCGGCCAGCTGGATCGACAGCACCAGCGACAGCTTCTGACCCTCGGACAGGTCCCGCGGGTGCTGCGCGCCGTCGATGCCCGGCGCGAGCCGGTCCAGGATGCGGCGTGCGGATCCAGCCGGCTGGTTCGATTCGCGGTCGGCCTGACCGAGCTCGGCCGTCACCGTGTCCAGGTAGAGCAGGTCGGTCGGCGTCTGCGGCACCAGGCCCACCAGTTCGCGCGCCCGCGCGGCCGGCAACCGCTGTGGATCGTGCCCCGAGACCTCGACGCTGCCATGCTGGCGTGGACCGGAACCCTGCAGCGCCCACAGCAGGGAGGACTTGCCCGAGCCGTTGCGGCCCATCAGCGCGGTCACCTGGCCGGCATGCAGCGTCAGGTCCACCTCGCGCACCGCCACCACGTCGCCATAGCGCACCAGCACCTTGCGGGCCCGGAGCAGACCGTCACCGGCCGCGGCAGCAACCGTGCTCGGTAACGGGCCAGCCGCCAACCGCGTGCGCAACGGTGCCGCGGCACGGCGGGCATCCCGCACCGACAGCGGTAGCGGTCGCCAGCCGGCCAGCCGGCCCAGCTCCACCACCGGCGGCGCGATGCTCGTTTGCTCGAACACCGCGGCTGGTGTCCCGTCCACGAGCCGGCCGTCGCCGGCCAGGTAGAGCACCCGATCGGCGTACTGCACCACCCGTTCCAGGCGGTGTTCGGCCAGCACCACCGTCACCCCCAGGTCATGCACCAGTCGGGTGATCGCCGCGAGCACCTCCTCGGCAGCGGTCGGATCGAGCGCCGAGGTCGGTTCGTCCAGCACCAGCACCCGAGGATGCGTCGTCAACACCGCGCCGATCGCCACCCGCTGCTGCTGGCCGCCGGACAGCTCCCGCAACGCCCGGTGCCGCAACTGCGCCAGCCCCAGCAGGTCCAGCGTCTCCTCCACGCGCTTGCGCATGACGTCCGGTGGCAGCGCCAACTGCTCCATCCCGTAGGCAAGCTCCTCCTCGACGGTGTCGGTGGCGAAGCCGGCCAGCGGGTCCTGCGAGACCACGCCCACCACGTCGGCGAGCTCGCGCGGCGGATGGCTGGCAGTGCTGCGGCCGTCGACCAGCACCTGCCCGGCCAGCGTGCCGCCGGTGAAGTGCGGTACCAGGCCGTTGATGGCACCGAGCAGCGTCGACTTGCCGGCACCGGTAGGTCCCACGACCAGGCAGAGTTCGCCCTCGGGCACCTCGAAGCTGACGTCACGCAGCACCGGGCGCTCAGCGCCCGGGTAGCTGATGCTCACCTGGTCGAAGACGATCACACCGGCACCGCCGTCGCCGCGGCTTCCGGTGCCTCCCGCTGCGCGTTGCTGGGCGTCGCCGGCGGCGGTGGTGCAGCGACTCCGGCCAGCACCGCGAGCAGGATCGCGACGGTCGGCAGCACCGGTAGGCCGGGCCAGCGCAGCGGATAGAGCGAGGGGTTGAGCGAGGACGGATCGAAGCTCGCGGACAGCAACAGCAGCATCGCCGAGGCGAGCCCGCTGCCAGCAACCAGCCATTCCGGCCACCGCCACGGGTCAGGGCGGTAGCTGGAGCGGCTCACCCGGCGCCCGCCCAGGCTCAGGCCGGCCGCGCACAGGGCGGCGCCCGCGAGCAGGCTGGGCACGCCGAGCATCCGGGGCGCGTGCGGATCGCAGAGTCCGTAGACGCTGACGGACAGCCCGAGCATGCCGAGCAGCATCAGGCTGCCGGTCAGCCGGCGTGATCCCGCGGTGGCGCGGCCGCGCCTGCCGTAGCCGCGGGAATCCATCGCGGCCGCCAGCTTGAGCGAGCGGTCCAGTGCATCCTCCAGCACCGGCACCGCGATCGCCCGCAACGCCCGCACCCCACGGGACCGGCCGGCCCGAAGCCGGCGCGCCCGCGCCACTCGCTGGGCGCTTTCCACCAGCTGTGGCGCCACGCTGATGGCGACCGTCACCGCCACCCCCAGCTCGTACAGCGCGCCGGGCAGCACCCGCAGCGCGCGCTTGGGGTTGGCCAGCGTGTTCGCCGCACCCAGGCAGCACAGCAGGGTGCCCAGCCGCAGCCCGTCGATGGCCGCCGACAACGTCGCCTCCAGCGACACCGGACCGCCCAGCTGAATGCCGGAATACCAGTGCGGGGTGTGCAGCTGCGGCAGGGTGAACAGGATGTGGTCGTGCGGGCTGAGCCCGGACGCGAACACCGACCGGAATGCGACCCGTACCGCGACCACGACCAGCGCGAACCACAGGTAGTACTTGAAGCCCTTGGCCCAGGGCGCTTCGGTGCGTCGCGCGGTCACCACGTACCCCAGCACCGCCAGGATGATCAGCAGCAGCAGTGGATTCGCGGTCCGGCTGGCGGCCACCGCGAGGCTGGCCGCCCAGACCCACCACGCCACCGGGTGCAGCGAGCGGGGCAGCCGCCGGCCCCCGTGCTGCGCTGCTGTCGTCACCGTCATGACCGCTGGCCGGCCTGCCTTCGCATGTAGAGCTGCACGCCGATGAAGCCGGCGATCACCAGCAGGATCAGCCCCCCGGTCAGGACCGGCAGGATGGACCCGCTGGTGTGCCTGACATCGGCGACCGGCTGCGCGTCCACGGTGATGGGCCGCGCGCTGGCGGACGCCGGCGGGCTTCCGGCATTGCTGGGCTTACCCGCTCGGGCTGCGGCAGCGCTGCGCGCCTTCGTCGTCGAGACGCCGGACGTCGAGGGCCGCACGGCCGGTGCGGGCCGGGAGGCAGGCTTGCCGGTGATCGGTGCCTTGCTGGCGTTGATGCCGCTCGGGTTGCCCGCCGGGGCACCGCCCGTGCTGCCGGAGCCGCCCGAGCCACCGGAGCCGCCCGAGCCGCCGGAGCCGCCCGAGCCGCCGGAGCCGCCGGACCCGCCACCGGTGGGTGTGCTGTTGGTGGCCCGGACCGAGTCGGGGCTGAAGCTGGGTGTTCCACCGCTGCCGAAGGTCCACAGCTCGACGCTGCCGGGCTGCGGGTGGGTGCTCATGGCGCCCAGCTGGCTGTACGTCCAGCTGTTCTGACCCGGGTCGGCATGCCAGTAGCCCCAATCGGCCGAGCTGGGCGGCGTCTGGACGCATGTCTGGTCGGTCGGGTACTGGGTGCCGCCCTGGTAGCCGGCGTAACCGATCTTGCAGATGAAGCCGGGTCCGTCGTGCCTGGTACCGGTGCTGGCCCAGCCGCCCTGGTTGAGCAGCTGGTAGCCGGTGGTCGGCGTGGAACCGCAGGAGCGCAACAGCGGACCACCCCAGCGCCCGAAGTCCACCGCCAGCACCACGTTCGCGCTCGTGGTGCACTCACCGATCGGCAGTGGGTCGGCCGAGGCGGTGAAGCCGCCGGCAGCCATCACGGTGCCGGCGAGCAGGCAGCCGGCGGCGAGCAGCCTCAGCAGTCGAGGCATCAGTGCCGCCTCCTGCTGGCCGGCACCGGCACCTTGATGCGACGACGGCCGAGCAGCATCGCGAGCACGCCGAGCGCGATCAACCCGAGCGCCCAGCCGAGCGGTGCCCGGGCCGAGGAGCCGGTGTTGGCCAGCGCGGCGGTGGCGGCCGGATCGGTCGCCTGAGTGCTCGGGGCGGGCGCGGTGCTGTGCGCGAGGCCACCGGAGGGCGCGCCGGCCGCGGACGAACCACCCGAGCTCGGCGCCGTGACCGGCGGGGTCACCGGCGTCACCGGATCCGACAGGCCGGCCAGCGTCGCGCCGGCCAGCAGTGGCACTGCCTGGCTGGAGGCGCGGGCGTCGGCGACACCGGGCTGCGCGGCACCGATCTGGAACCCGCCGTTGCCCAGCTGCTGGGCCAGCAGGAAGGCCCGGGCGGCAGCGAGCGGGTCGGTACCGGCCGGCACTGCATGCGGCGCGAGCTGCGCGCCGTCCTTCGACTGGGTGATCACCGGCGCGGTGGTGCCGATCGCCTGCAACGCCTGCCCGCCCAGCCCGGTGGAGTTGGTGTTCTCCCCGGATGCCCCGAGAAAGCCGCCGTCGGACTGCTGCGCGTTGAGCAGGTAGCCGCGAGCGGCGGTGACTGCGGCCGCGGCGCCCGGCACCAGGTTCAGCGCCTGCGCCGCGTAACCGGTCGCGTCGGTGTCTGAGGTGCAGGTGCCCCCCGCGGTGATCAGGGTCGAGGTGAACCCACCGTCGCTGCACTGCAGCTGCTCCAGCCGGGCCACCGCCGCGGCCGGCGGCGTGACACCGGCCCGCGCGAGCGCCAGCACGCCGAGCGCCTGCGAGATGGTCGAGTACGCCTGGGTGAAGTCACCGGGTGCGGTGCAGAGGTAGCCGCCGGAGGAATCCGGCGCGGTGCAGACGTTGTCGATCAGCACCTGCAGCAGGTCGTAGCCGCCGAAGGAGTGCGGGTCCTGGCCGGTCACCTCCGCAACCAGTGCCAGCTTGGCGACCGCGCCGCTGAACGGGCCCGGGTAGTCCTTCGCCTTCCCTGCCGGATCGGCGTAGTCGGCCACATGGGCCCGCAGGTACCCGGTGATCCGGGCCAGTGCGGCGTCCTGGTCATTCGTGCTGGCCAGCGCGAGCGCGGTGTCCGCGGTCAGCCCGTAGTCGAGGTAGGACGAGGTTGTCAGGTGGTCGCCGTCCACGAGCTGGCTCACCAGGTAGGCCGAGCCGTTGGCCGCTGCCGCGCCGTCCGGCACGTTCGGCTTGACCGTGCCGGAGGTGGTGCTGACGGATCCACTCTGCGCCAATGCCGGCGCTGGCGCCGCGGACGACGGCCTGGCCGAGGTGGAGGCCGCAGCCCTGCTCGTGGCAGCGCTGCTCGCCGGCAGGCTGCTCGACGCGGGGCCGGAGGCGGCCGCGTTCGTGGCCGCAACGCTGTCGGTGGGCGCCGCGCTGCTGGCCGCGCTGGACCAGCCTGCGGCGGGGCTCGCGGCGGCCGGGCCGGCGAGGCAGGCGAGCGACATCGCCGTGCCGATCAGGATTGCCGTACCGGTCGCGGTCGCGCGGATCAAGCCGCTCATGTGTGTCCCCCTGGAACTGCCGGATGGACACAGGCGGAGCCACACCTGCGGGCACGGCAGCCAGCGGTGAGCCACTCCGCACCGCAGACCACGACGGCGCTGATGAGTCACCCTCGGGCCAGGCGTTCCGGCTGTCCGGCCAGGTGGTTGCGGCCGGCTCACGGTTGCGGGTCAGCGCCGGAATTTCACCGGCTTCCCCCGACTCCAGGGCGGTTGAACGGCCCCATCTGACCACACCGGTCACAAGCTCGTCAAAGCGGGCCGCCGTGCTGGCGACCGGTGACCGTGTTTCTGGTGCCACTACGGTGGCGGCTGCCTCGTCACCGGGTGTGCAGCTCGAGCACGGTGGCGGCCCGGCCGAAGCTGAAGCGCGCCATGCCGGCACACGCCGATACGCGCGACACGACATGTAGATCCCACGCTGCGTCAGGCCCCCTACATATAGTGCTGAGCGCAGCTGGTTCGAGACCGTCAGCCAGGCGGTCACGTGGCAACAGGGAATCCGGTGCGCCCCGTCGCTGGCCTCGGCCGGCGGCTCGGCAAGTCCGGAACTGCCCCGCAGCGGTGAGTGGGAACGAAAGCCGTCACTAGCACTGGACCCAGCCAGGGTCTGGGAAGCGACGGCCGGTAGGCGAGTGCCGGCACTCATGCCCACAAGTCCGAAGACCTGCCAGCGCACCGCGACCGATCCCGGTCGCGGTGGTCCGAGACGGCCGCGAGGGACGGCCGGCGACCACACGCGCTCTCGCCGGTGCGTGCGTTCGTCGTCCCCTTCGCGGCAGCCGGACCGGTCCGGACGAGCTCGCGAGGAGAGAGCCGATGACAACCACCACCACCACCCGACCCACCATGCAGGTCCGCACGCGCAACGGCGACAGCGAGCCTGTCGACGTGAACAAGATCGTCCGCGCCGTCGAGCGATGCTCGCTGGACCTCGTCGACGTGGACCCGCTGCGGGTCGCCACCAAGACCATCAGCGGCCTCTACGACGGTGCCACCACCGCCGAGCTGGACCGGCTCTCCATCCAGACGGCCGCCGAGATGATCGGCGAGGAGCCCGAGTACTCGAGGCTGGCCGCGCGGTTGCTCTCCGGTTACATCGACAAGGAAGTTCGCAACCAGGGCATCGCCTCGTTCAGCCAGTCGATCGCGCTCGGGCATGCCGAAGGGCTCATCGGCGACGAGACGGCCAGCTTCGTCAAGGACAACGCGCGCAAGCTCGACTTCGCGGTGGACGTCGACAACGACCTGCGCTTCGAGTACTTCGGCCTGCGCACGGTCTATGACCGCTACCTGTTGCGGCACCCGGCGCAGCGCAGCGTCATCGAGACACCGCAGTACTTCCTGCTCAGAGTGGCTTGCGGGCTTTCCCGCACACCGGCGGAGGCCATCGGCTTCTACCGGCTGATGTCTTCGTTGGCCTACCTGCCCTCCAGCCCGACACTGTTCAACTCCGGGACCCGCCATACCCAGATGTCCTCGTGCTACCTGGTGGATTCGCCCCGCGACGAGCTCGACTCGATCTACAGTCGCTATCACCAGGTGGCGCAACTGTCCAAGTTCGCCGGGGGAATCGGCATCGGCTTCAGCCGGATCCGGTCCCGCGGCGCGCTGATCCGGGGCACGAACGGGCAGTCCAACGGCATCGTGCCGTTCCTGCGGACGCTGGACGCATCGGTGTCGGCGGTGAACCAGGGCGGCCGGCGCAAGGGAGCGGCCTGCGTCTACCTGGAAACCTGGCATCCCGACATCGAGGAATTCCTGGAGTTGCGGGACAGCACCGGCGAGGACGCCCGGCGCACGCACAACCTCAATCTGGCCAACTGGATCCCGGATGAGTTCATGCGGCGGGTCGAGGCAGATGAGCTGTGGTCCCTGATCGATCCCGATCAGGTGCCGGAGCTGCCGGATCTGTGGGGGGAGGAGTTCGACCGGGTGTACCGGCAGGCCGAGATGGACGGCAAGTACGTCCGGCAGGTCAAGGCCCGTGACCTCTACGCCAAGATGATGCGCACGCTCGCCCAGACCGGCAACGGCTGGATGACCTTCAAGGATGCGGCGAACCGCACCTGCAACCAGGTGGGTGTCGCGGGCAACGTGGTTCACCTGTCCAATCTCTGCACCGAGATCATCGAGGTTTCCTCCGATGCGGAAACGGCGGTGTGCAACCTCGGCTCGATCAACCTGGCCCAGCACTTGACTACCGGACCGGGCGGGGGCATCGACTGGGACAAGCTGCGCGCCACGGTCCGTACCGCAATACCGTTTCTGGACCGGGTGATTGACATCAACTACTACCCCAGCACGGCCGCGGCGGCATCCAATCCCCGCTGGCGCCCGGTCGGCCTCGGCGTGATGGGTCTGCAGGACGTGTTCTTCGCGCTCGGGCTGCCGTTCGACTCCGTCCAGGCCCGCGAGCTGTCGACGCGGCTGGCCGAGGAGATTTACCTGACCGCGCTGGAGGCTTCGGCCGAGCTGGCCGAGCAGTTCGGTGCCCATCCTGCCTTCGCCGACACCCGCGCTGCCCGGGGGCAGTTGCAGCCCGACCTGTGGCAGGTGAGCCCGGGACAGGCCGAGCGCTGGCAGCTGTTGCGCGCGCGGGTCGCGGCGACGGGGCTGCGCAACTCGCTGCTGATCGCGATAGCGCCGACGGCGACGATCGCCTCGATCGCCGGCTGCTATGAATGCATCGAGCCGCAGGTGTCCAACCTGTTCAAGCGGGAGACACTGTCGGGTGAGTTCCTGCAGATCAACACCGCACTGGTCCGCCGGTTGAAGGAATTCGGGCTGTGGACTGTCCCGGTGCGGGAGCAGATCAAGCGGGCCGAGGGCTCGGTTGCCGGGATCACCGAGCTGCCGGCCGAGGTGCGGACGCTGTTCCGGACCGCCTGGGAGCTGCCACAGCGCGCGCTGATCGACCTGGCCGCCGCCCGTGCGCCCTACATCGACCAGAGCCAGTCGCTGAACCTGTTCCTGGCTGCGCCCTCCATCGGCAAGCTGTCCTCGATGTATGCCTACGCCTGGAAGTCGGGGCTGAAAACCACGTATTACCTGCGCTCGCGGCCTGCTACCCGCATCCAGCAGGCCACGGTCGGCGGCGCGCCCAACGCTTCCCCGGCCGGCACCGTTGCTGCCGGGGAGTACCCGAGCGCCGCGGTCGCCTGCTCGCTGGAGAACCCGGAGAGCTGCGAGGCATGCCAGTGATGAGCACCGGAAACCGCGCGATGCTGCTCGACCCCGGCATGGACCTCACCTTGCGACCGATGCGCTATCCGCACTTCTACGACAGGTTTCGGGACGCAATCAAGAACACCTGGACGGTCGAGGAGGTGGATCTGCACAGCGACCTGAAGGATCTCGGCCGGCTCTCTCCGGCCGAGCAGCACCTGGTCAGCCGCCTGGTCGCGTTCTTCGCAACCGGTGACACCATCGTTGCCAACAACCTGGTGCTCAACCTGTACCAGCACGTGAACTCGCCCGAGGGGCGGCTGTACCTGTCCCGGCAGCTCTTCGAGGAGGCGGTGCACGTCCAGTTCTACCTGACCCTGCTGGACACCTACGTGCCGGACGAGTCCGCGCGCGCGGAAGCATTCGCGGCGGTGGAGAACATCCCTTCGATCAAGCGAAAAGCCGACTTCTGCTTTCGCTGGATCGACTCCATCTTCGGGCTGCGCCGGTTGGAAACCCGCAGCGATCGCAAGCAGTTCCTGCTCAACCTGATCTGCTTCGCGGCCTGCATCGAGGGGCTGTTCTTCTACGGCGCATTCGCTTACGTCTACTTCCTGCGCTCGCGAGGCTTGCTGAACGGGCTGGCCTCGGGAACCAACTGGGTGTTCCGCGACGAGTCCATGCACATGGCATTCGCCTTCGACGTGGTCGATCAGGTGCGTCGCGACGAGCCGGAGCTGTTCGACGACGGGTTGGTCGAGCAGGTGGGCGACATGCTGGCTGAGGCGGTCGAATGCGAGGTGCAGTTCGCGCAGGACCTGCTCGCCCAGGGCGTGTCGGGGCTGTCGCTGGCCGACATGCGCGAGTACCTGCAGCACGTGGCGGATCGCCGGCTGGCGCAGCTGGGCATTCCGCCCCGGTACGGGTCGAAGAACCCCTTCGCCTTCATGGAGCTGCAGGACGTGCAGGAGCTGTCGAACTTCTTCGAGCGGCGGGTGTCGGCCTACCAGGTCGGGGTGTCCGGAACGGTCAGCTTCGACGACGACTTCTGACCGTTTCCCGGCGAGTGGTGGGTTTGCCACGGTTGCGGTTGCAGACCCACCACTCGAGGCGGGGCAAGGGTGAGTCGGCGCACAGCCGCTAGCTGTGCGCTTGCAATTGCTAGCACCGCTCGGCACAGTGGATGTATGGACATCGACGGGATCAAGGGAGCGGCCGCGAAGGTCCCGGGCGTGCCCGCGATCGGCGCCGGCAGCATCGGCGATTTCATCCGTGAGCAGCGCACCCAGGCCCAGGTCTCGTTGCGCCAGCTGTCCAAGCTCGCCGGGGTTTCCAACCCCTACCTGTCCCAGGTCGAGCGGGGTCTGCGCAAGCCGAGTGCGGAGATCCTGCAGCAGATCGCCAAGGGACTGCGCATCTCGGCCGAGCAGCTCTACGTACGGGCCGGGATTCTCGAGGACCGTCCCGGCGATGCCGACCTGGTGCAGGCGGTGCTGGCAGACCGCCGGCTCACCGAGCGCCAGAAGAGCGTGCTGGTGGAGATCTACCACTCGTTCTGCCGTGAAAACGGCACCGAAGCCCCCGGCGCAGCCAGCGCCACCATGATGGAGGAGTAGCGAAATGTCGCTGACAACCGATGCCCGCAGCTATGCCGATCTGGCGCTGTCGCAGGGCAAGTCCGCACTGAACCAGGCCGGCCAGCTGGTCGCCGCCGCCAACCGCCGGCTGGTCGCCGACGCTCCGAAGCCGGCTTATGCCGCGCTCGGCGCCGCCGATCTGGTTGCCGCCGCGGTCACCAAGCGAGTCGAGGACCTGCCGGTGGATGCCGTCAACGGGGTCACCAAGGCGCAGCAGACCAGCCAGACTTTGATCACCAAGGCGCAGTCCGAGGCGACCGCGAAGCTCGCCGAGCTGCGCAGCCGCGTCGAAGACGGCCTCGGCAGCGTCTCCACGCTCCCCGTCACCGTCAAGAGCACGGGTGAGAGCTACCTGACCGCTGCCGTCGCCGCCGGCCAGGGTTACCTGCAGCTGGCAAAGGGTGTGTATGCCTCGCTCACCGACCGCGGTGAGGCCAAGGCCGCCCAGCTGCAGCAGGACCCGCGGGTGAACCGGCTGTTCGGTCAGCTGTCCGACACCGCCGATTCGGTGCTGCCGGCAGCCCGTTCCGCCTTCGACGACGTGGTGACTCCGGTGCGCACGCAGACCGCACCTGCCCGTAAGGCGTCGACCCGCAAGCCGGCCGCGGCCAAGGCCGGGGCGAGCAAGCCCGCCGCCAAGACGACGGCCCGCAAGCCTGCCGCCAAGGTCCCGGCCCGCAAGGCGGCCAGCAAGAGCGCCGGCTCCGCGCAGAGCTAGGCTGACATCCTTCACCGACTACGCCGGCCCGGTCTGAGACAGCTCGACCGGGCCGGCGTGCTTCTTGGTTAGGCTGATGCCGTGCACACCATCCATCAGATCCGCTGGTATCTGGAGCTCCTGATCTGGGTCGGTGTGTTGGCGCTGCAGGCGTGGGCTCTGATCGACTGCATCGGGCGCAAGGCAGCGGCATTCCCGGCGGCCGGCAAGCTCACCAAACCCACCTGGCTGCTGCTCACCGCGCTGGCCTTCGCGATCGTCTTGATCCTGGCAAGCGCCACCAACCTGCTGGCCTTCATTGCCATCATCGTGAGTTCGGTGTACCTGGCTGACGTCCGCCCGGCGGTGAAGGAGATCAGCGGTCCGTCCCGCTGGTGAACCGAACGAGCCTCAGGCGACCAGCCGCAGCGGCTCCCGGTAGTTCTTGCCGGTGCGGTGCTCGGGGTGCTCGCTGAGCCAGTCCCGGGCGAGCACAGTAAGCTCGCCGTCGCGGCCCTGCGCCATCAACGAGATCATCTCCACGTCCCCCCGCAGCGACCACAGCGGGTGCCCGAAGGTGGCCGGGTTGTTGCCCTCGATCAGCCAGTGGCTGGGCCAGGCGAAGCCATACCCCAGCACCGGCAACGCGGCCAGCAGCCTGCGCCGGCCGGTGAGCAGCCCGAACAGCGCGATCGCCAGACCGAGCGTGGTTCCGGCGAAGTGCAGTCGCCTGGTCAGTACCTGCGAATGCATCGCCACGTAATAGGGAAAGAATTCTCGGTAGCTGCTGAACACCGCTCTCCTCCTCTGCGCGCGCACCGGGCCCGAGGTTGCAGAGGCCGGCGCTGTGGCGCACCGTCGCCCGGCCATGGCCGGTGGCCTTGCAGGCGCGCGACCCTGCCGCCTCCTCTGCGTTCTACCAGAGCGTCAGCAGCGCGACCAGCGGCAGCGTGCCCTGCAGCAGGGCGGCCCGCGCCATCCGGCGGTTGCTGCCGAGCAGTACCAGGGCCGCGGCCAGCATGCAGGCGCAGCCGAAGCCGACCAACGGGCGGCCTTGGTGCTGTCGGCCGGCCAGCCACACGATCGCGCCGGTGATGGTGCCGATGGCGAGGAAGAGGTTGTAGAAGCCCTGGTTGAGCGCCCACGGGCTGATGGTCTCGGCCTGTGCCTCGTCCCGGACGCCAAAGCGACGGAAGGTGGCCGGACTGGTGAACGTGACTGACTCCAGATGAAGATGAACACGTGCACCAGACCGGCCAGGATTGCCGCGGTTTGGCTGATAACGCTCATGAGCTCCGATCCTGCCAGCCAGGGCTGGCCGGCGATCAATCCGTCGCGGATTCGCTGCGGCGCTGGCAGCTCATGCAGTGGGCAGCCATCGGAAGGATCTCCAAGCGCTCCGGCAGGATCTGCTCCCCGCAGCTGACACAGCGGCCGAAGCTGCCGTCAGCAAGCCGGTCGAGCGCAGCGTCCACCTCGGACAGAGCAGTCCGAGCCGCCTGCCGCAGCGCCAGCGTCACCTCGGCCAGCGGGGTGACGTCGGTCGCCGAGGTTCCGTCAAGCTCCTCCAGCTGTTCAAGCCGGAAGCGGCGCTGCTCGAGCAGCAGTGCGTGAAAGTCGGGCTCCTTGCGATGTCCGAGCTCGTCGACGACGTAGCGGAGACCGTCATCGCCGGTTCTGAAACGTGTAACCATGACAGGTTCGTCCTTGTCGGGTTGGCCTGTGCCGAGAGGTGTCGGCTGGACGCGTGAACCGACGGCAGGACGCCACGTGAGGGCGTGCGGAATGTCCGCCGGTTCAGCGTGGAGCCGGTGGTCCGCGGGCGGGCCGACGGGCGACGGAGGTGGTGGCCAGCCGATGCCGGCGCGGCCGGCGGCTCACCAGCACGAGACTGATCAGGCCCAGCACCACGGTCGCGTCGAGGACGGCGACGTCAGCGGCGCGGGCGTCGTGGCCGGCGGTGAGGCTGCGTACCGGACTGGGCACCGCAACGTGGTGGATCAGCGAGGGGCTGAGCTTGCGGCCGACCGACGGTTCGGCGGTGCCGAGAGCGGCAAGCCCGGCAGCAAGCAGCAGCAGCATCACGATGGCGATTGCCACCGGCCGACGCCGCCTGGAGCTCATGTCCATTGGACGAGGCGGACGCCGTCCCGGTTCCACCGTCCGAAAGATTCTCAGCATGCCGACAGCCTCAGCCCGCCGTCGCATCGGTCACCCGGCCGGACCGGACATCGACCGTCATCCGGTTCGGGCGCAGATCGGCGGTGACCGCCACCGTGTCGGAGTCGATGACGCGCAACTGCAGGCCAAGCCGCTCGGCCAGTGCCCTGGCCCCGGCGAGATCGAGATCGAGGAACTGCGGTTCCAGGGTGCGGGTGCGGGCCAGCAGCGTCGCCATGCTCGCTGCCGGTTCCGCGCCGGTGCCGTCCTGGTCCATGACTCCATCACAGCACGCCCGGCTCGCCTGGTCGAGTCATATCAGGACCTGTGGATATCCGGTGTCTGTGTGCCGTCCGGGTGCGGTCCGGGCGGTACGTCCGGCGTGGGCTACGTTGCCTGAGTGACCAACCTGCTGCTGATCGGCTGCTACACCCCACCGATGGGGGACGGCCGGGGCCTGTCGGTGCTCGCGCTGGAGCAGGGGGAGCTGCGTGGTCTCGGCCTGGTGGCGTTGACCGAGTCACCGTCCTTCTTGATCACCGCGGGACCGATCGTCTACGTGGTGAATGAGGCGGTCCAGGGGCGCGTCACCTCGTTCCGCTACAGCGGGGACACCGACCCGAAGGCCCAGTCGGGCTCGATCACGCTGCAGCAGCTGGCGGTGCAGAACACCGGCGGTGCGCATCCCTGTCACCTGGCGATCGACCCGTCGGGCTCGGTGCTGGCCGCGGCCAACTACTCCAGCGGCAGCGTCTCGCTGCACCGGCTGGACGGTGCGGGCGGCATCGAGCCGGCCGCGACGGTGTTGCAGTTGCGCGGCAGTGGTCCGGTGTCCGACCGCCAGGAAGCTGCGCATGCGCACCAGGTCGTCTTCGGCAACGGGCTGATGCACGTGGTCGACCTCGGTAGCGACCGCATCTGGCGATACGAACTCGATCCGGCCGCGCTCGCGGTGACCGAAGTGGAGCCATGGCGGTTGCCGGCCGGGTTCGGTCCCCGGCAGCTGGTGCTGGCCGGCGCTGACGCCCCTGACGCCGCTGACGCCGAGGACACCGCTGACGCTTACGTGCTGGGCGAGTTGAGCAATGACCTGGCGTTGCTGCGCGGCGGCGAGCTGGTGAGCATCCGGCCGGCCTTCGGAGCACCCGTCCCGGCGGGCAACCTGGCCGCCACCCTGCTGCGGCTGGATGACGGCCGGCTGCTGGTGTCACACCGTGGGGCCGATCGGCTCTGCCTGTTCCAGTGCGCCGGCGATGCGCTGGAACTGCTGGACGAGTTCCCCAGTGTCGCGGCGGGCCCACGGTATGTCACCGACGGGATCTTCGTGGCCGGTCAGCTGTCGAACACGGTGGCGTGGCTGGCTGCGGACGGTACCGTCCGCAGCGTCGCGACGACCCCCACGCCCACCTGCGTAGTGCCGATCTGACCGGCGTCACGGCCACGACGGCGCCCGTGCTGGGCGACGCCGTGACCGTGGCGGACCGCTACTCGCGCAGGTAGCTGATCGAGAAGCTGCCGCCGCTGACCGCCGAGGTGTGGTCCTCGTACTGGCCCGCGCTGTTGCTGGCGTCCAGCAGGGTGGGGGAAAAGTTGCCGAGGCTGGCGCCGTCGATCTTGGCGTTGCTGAAGTTCACCGAGCCGAAGCGCGGGTACGCCCCGGTCGGCGACTCGATGATGATCTCGGCGCTGGCGTTCGCGCCGTTGTAGCTGCGCGTGGTGGTCTTGGTCCAGCCCTTCGTGGTGTCGCTCAGCACCAGCGTGTAGCTGGTGCCGCTGCGCGAGACCGAGGCGTTGATGTGGTCGCCGGCCGAAACGGAGTTCGAGTAGTACACCGGTGAGGCCGGGTACATCTCGTACCAGCCTTGGTAGACCGGCCGGCCCGATGAGCAGTCGGTGGCCACGCCGGTCTGCTCCACGCTGGAGCTGCCGTAACCGTCGATGCCGACCCAGGGCGCGAACAGGTCATTGGTTGAGTTGCAGGTGACCGACGGTTCGACCCAGCTGGCGCTGACCGAGCTGAAGCCGCTGCCGGTCGCCGCGGCGCCGGACCAGTTGTAGCCGTTGATGTTGTAGCCCTTGACGTTCGGGTGCGCAGCCGCCACCCGGGCGGGCGTGCCCAGCGGGGCGTGCTGGGCTGGTGCGTAGCCGCTGAAGGTGTGGCCGGTCGCGGCAGGCGCGGTGGCTGCGCCGGGGGCGAGCGCCAGTGCGGCGCAGGCGGCCGTCGCGCCGAGCGCTCCGGTGATCAGCCGGGCGCGGAGGGGGGAGGTGAGCACGGGTCTTGTCCTTCCGGTCGGGGGACTACCTCTCCGGCGCAACGACCTGCCTGCTGCCTGACACGGGCGCCGGGCCACCGGACGGTGGCGGGGGGATCCGACCCGGGAATGGTATGACTCGGGCATTGCTGGGCACAAGACCCTAAATTACCGATTCGGACGGCAAGCAGTTGGCCCCGGCGTAGTCAGCGAGGGGTCGGCGGCTCAGCCGAGGTAGCCGCGCACGGTGTCGATGGTGTCGACCTCGGTCACCGGCTTGTCGTCGCGGTAGCCAAGCACCCGCGCGAAGCGCAGGGCCACGCCGCCCGGATAGCGCGTGGAGCGCTGCACGCCGTCGAAGGCGATCTCCACGACCTGTTCCGGGCGCAACCGCACAACGTAGCCGTCGGTGGGTCCTTCGGCGAGTTCCAGGAAGCATTGCGTCTGCCAGGCGAGCATCGCGTCCGTCATGCCCTTGAAGGTCTTGCCCAGCATGACAAAGCCGTTCTCGTCCCGGGCGCCGAGATGGATGTTGGACAGCCTGCCCTGCC